>JANOKO010000260.1:0-28710 GCA_031419335.1 Planctomycetota bacterium | reverse complement strand
GCAGCGACAGCGTGATCGGCAACCCACGGCGAGATTCGATCACCTGGGGGAGGAAGCTACTCTCCGGACGGCTGTAACACTCAGCATCGCCCTTCAGACCAAACTCACCCGACAGGCACTCCACCACCTGCTCCAGCATGGCCCGTTCGTCATCACAGCCCGCGATCTGAAGCGTGAGCTGATTGGCTCGCTCTTGAATCCAATCGAGAGTGGTTCGAAAGGAGAGATCTGGGTCCGCGTCTCGGGCGATTTCCAGAGCGGCCACAACCAAGTCGACATCACGACGACCGACCAGGAGTTTCGAGAACTCCTCGTCGTGATGAAATCGAGAGACATCCAGCGGTTTCATGGGCACAGCTTGCTCGCCCCTGGCTCAATCGTGTCCGTTGATGAACACGAATCCCCGTGGGTCAAAGGTTGTGTAGTCTAGGTCGCTGCACACCGTCAACGGGGGAGGGACAAACGCGAGTTGATCCGGTGGAACCCGCCGATGCTCTGTCGGACAAAAAACATGCCAACCGACCCTCAGCGTTTTGGGTTCGCACTTACTCCAGAAAGTCCTTGATCACCTGAATCGATTCCGAAGGGATGCCCGCATCGTCGAGTTTGGAAGACAGATCGAGCATCGCGCCCGCAGTCGCGTCTTTCTTTCGGAAGATCCGGACGCGAATGCCTTGCCGATCCCCCGTGGCCAGCAGCGCAGCGCGAGCCACGTCAACCAGTGGGGCGAGATCCGTTTTGGTTTCATCCCCGGTGGTGGAGAGCCAATACTCACTGCCGGAAATCACGACGGCCACGAGGGGGGCTTCCGGAGTCGCCGGGGCCTCGGTCGAGGAAACCACTGCGGCATCTCCGACAAGTTCGGACTCAGGTGCGATGGGTTGATTTGAAGTTGATGGGCTGGCCGCTCCCTCGGGTGTCGGCCCCCCGTCACCGGAACCGCTTCCACCCAGTCCGGGGCCTTTGAACTGTGTTCCAATGTAGAAGGCCAGCGCCGCCACGCCGATCAGGACTCCGCCCGCCAGCCGTTGTCTCGTGGTGGTCGCCATAGCATCTCTCGGGGACTAGATTTGGGTGTCGGTAACACCCGGTTGGGAAAGTTACTCCCAGAACTTCTCCCCGCTCAGATTGAGCGGGGGGGCGGTTTCAATTTCGCAGTCGCCATTGACTTGGCACTGGCAGGAGAGACGCATGGACTTCTCATTCCCAATTCGCATGAAGAACGTCAACGGACCCAGCAGGAACCGCAACCACTCGCGGATCCCCTGACGGCTGACGTTGTCCTCACCCTTGGTGATTTTGACACAGCACGACGCACACTGACCGAAGCCGTGGCAGTTGGCGAACCAGTTTTTGTGAATTCCCGGGTGAACCTGGATGCCATTTTTGAGGGCCTCGGCCCGCAGGTTGGCACCGTCAGGAACCTCGATCGTGCGTTTTTCTTTGACGAATGTGACCTTGGGCATCGGGCCGCAATCCTGAACAGGGAGTCTCGATGGGACGATTTGCGAATCTTAAGTCAGTCACCTTAGCTATGCCAGCCGAGGCAGTTCGAGCGCCTCTGCTTCCCAGTTTCTGGAAGCCCGCCGATGGCACCTGTCAACCGACACGGACCTTTGATTTTATGCCACTCGACGTTGCGGCGGGCGGCCATCCCACTCGCGCCGGATACGGTAGAGTCCTTCACGACAGGTGTCGTATAACATGCTCAATCGTCGCAGGACTTGGGCTTCTTCCCGGTGTCGTTCGTCCGCGTATTCGCTTGCGATGAGATAGCATCGTTTCCCGGTCTCCGGGTAATTCACCCAGCAGTCGGGCCGGTCGAGTTGCTTCAGTCGCGACAGCCCCTCGGGATAGACGCCGGTCCAGAAGAGTGTGAAGTCACCGATGTGGCGATGGATCTCGCATCGCGGCTGGGCTTCTCGAAACTCGGCCTCGCGGAGCATGTCGACGACTTGATCGAGGCGGCGACCGACCTCATCACGAATGGCAAACACGGCATCCAACCGGACAAACCTGACCAGCATGCCCGACAAATAGTCGATCAGCGGTGGGTCCGCGATCCCGTACTCGACCTCAAAGGTCTGTTCCGCCAGACCCGCGAACCAGTTCTTCAGTTGTGTATCACTCGTCAACACCGGAGTCATGTTCGCCTCCTCGGTCCGCAGAGATCCGCATCGATGAGCCAGCGTCACGGGCTTGATGGGTACTGGCATATCGCGCGACGGGAAAAACTCAAAGATCAATGTGTCTGTCGGGATTGTTCGAAGAGTGCGACCGGCAGAAAAGGGTGAATCGCAGGGGGTTTCGATGGAACGATACAGATCGCGGGGCACAGGATGTCGCAACCTCCCAGCAGAGGGAGTCCGCTCGCTCTCGCCCTCACCCCCGGTCTCTCTTTCAGGGGAGTGGGAAACAAATTGGCGTGATCCGCCTGTTGGAACTAGGTTGTGGCACGGGCTTCCAGCCCGTAATTCCCTGGAGTTAGCACATGGGCAGCATGCCCAGGCCACATGGTTCCATAGGCTGTTATGCTGGGTCGTGCTGGGTGGCGGGCGGAGACTGCTCCTCGTTCAACCACCGGGTGATGACTGTCATTCCTGGGTGATGTGGGGCCGTCGATTCATCTGGCCTGGGGAACAGCGCCTTCAACGACAGGAACGGCTTCTCGAAGAACCTCCATGACACAGCCGAGGCGGCCAATGTCACCATCAGAGTCGCGACACACAGGGTCAACGGTTGCACAACAGCAGGCAAGACTGACCACTCCAGCTTCTGCAGCAGTTTGAAGATCGGGCGATGGATCACATACATCGCATAACTGAACTGTCCTGGTACGGTGAGCCAGGGCTGCGAAAGGAGCCGCGCGAACCAGTGTTGTGGAGAGACCGCAGCTGCCGAGAATACGAAACAGCCAAACATCACGCCCAGTAAGGTATGACCGATGGTCTGCGATCCGACTTGCTCGGTCTTGAGGAGCGGCCACACGATATCAACAGCGACAATCACGACAGCCAGCGACGACATCGCTGGCCATGCCCAGCGGGTGAGCCGGGGATACCAGACCGGGGACCGCAAGCCGATGGCGAAGAATGCGCCCCAGCAGAGGCTATCCATGCGAGTTACGGTCAATACGTATAGGGATACGGACGGAGCTCCTCCCAACCACAATCCCACCCGCAGAGCCAAGGCCAGCACAATGCACGCCCCACAAACCTTTGTCAACATGCGAGTTGACAGGTATCCGACCACGAACGGCCAGACGAGGTAGAACTGCTCCTCAACCGCCAGCGACCAGAAGTGATTGAGATAGTTGACAGAGGGCCAGTGTCCCTCCCACGCGAATCGCCAATTCTGGAGATACGTCCAGAACCAGAACTGGTCTAGTGACAATTCACACACATTCTCGGCCACTGGCTCAGCGCGACTCCAGAATTCAGCCCACTGGGGTACAGCCAGAAACGTGAACCACAGTGCCAGGAAGTAGAGCGGAAAGATCCGCAATGACCGCCGGGCGAAAAAGCTGCGGAGGTAGCCCCGCTTGCCGCGGGAGTCAATGAGAATGCCGGTGATGAGAAACCCGGACAAGACAAAGAACAAGTCCACACCGACCCAGCCCGAAGTACTCGCCTTGCGCTGCACAAATTGAAACAGTCCCCCAGAGGGGACCTTCAGGCAGTCGTAGAGAAACACCAGCAGGATCGCGATTCCTCGCACTCCATCCAACGCGGAACGATGGTCCGAGGGGAGGGACTGGAAATCCCGTGGGCAGAACTGCAGTGGGGTCAGCCACCTCATGTCTGCTCCTGGTGAAGATGTGTGGACTCTTCGAGCTGCACTTGGGCTGCGATATTGCTTGAGACAGTTCGACCACGCAGTTGGCGAAACAAGTCTCGAATCCCTCGCGTACCCTTGGCTGCGGTCGATCCCCAGCGGGTTGTCGTAAACAAGACTGTGCCGAACTCTTTGCGTCCCGGCCAGACATGATCGAGGAAGCTGCCCGGTTGAGAACAACTGTCGATCCGTTCACAACGAGGGAGTTGGGCGAGATTGTCCTGGATTTCGGACGCCAGGAGAAACCCAGGGCAACCACGTTCAAACAGAGGATCCCAGCCAATTTTGAAGGCGTAGTAGTCCGACTCGGATCGCAGCAGGCACATGCTGGCGATCACACGCTCATCAAGGACGAGTTCAGCAAACCG
This sequence comes from Planctomycetota bacterium, assembly GCA_031419335.1. GTDB lineage: Bacteria > Planctomycetota > Planctomycetia > Planctomycetales > Planctomycetaceae > TH-plancto1. The sequence continues at coordinate 24,508 of JANOKO010000260.1, read as the reverse complement.
AATGCGGTCACGAGTCGCCAGCCCGAGGGCCAGACTCTTCAGTGCTTCGGAATCCTCGGGTCGACACGCGAGAGCGGACTGTGCCTCTCCTTTCCAGCCCAGTGATTCCAGGTATAGAAACCGATCGACTGCCGACAGGTCACCCTCCGGGCAACCCGCGAATCTCAGTGAAACTTGTCCGATTTTTTCTAAGGCGCGTCGACCGCGCCGCAAACTCCTGGCCCGTCGAGTCGACATGCCAGAGCCATCGTGCAGGGACACCGTGGCCCTGACATGAAGATCCTCGACTGTGACAACGTTTCCATCCCGTTCGCAGCGTTCCGTTAAGAGTCCCGCCAGTTCGCTTTGCAACGGAAACATCGGAAACGAAAGCCCGTGCATGTGATGCTGGCGAAGGAATTGCCACAGCGTCTGCACAACGGCCTCACGCTGCGTCGCATCGACGAGGAGTCCCGTCTTGTAAGTGTGGGGTGAACGAACCGCACGCATATGCGGCAACGGCAACTGGCGCGTCCCGGACACTCGTTCGAGGAGTCCGGCCAGCAACCACCTCCCCTGCCCATCGATGATCGTCAACAATTGGGCCGAGGAGGACTCCTCCCATGACCGGCACTGTGGGAGGAGAAACGACGGAGACAGAAATGGGTTCCGCAACAGACTGCGTCGCTCCAGGTCTCGCCACGCCGCCTCAAACGCCGGACTTGTTTCGCAGGGAAACGAGCGTAGCTGTGCGACATACCCCTGATGGTCCTGGGTCGATGTGCCAGTGAGAACAAGCGTTGTCGGATGGGCGATCATGGGGGTGTTCAAGAATCCGGTTCGTCGCAAGGATGGGGAAACGGGGACAATTCCGGTTCAGCCTAATGTTCCTGGAAGTCACGGAAATCCGAGATCACCGAGAAGTCTCAGAAATCCGAGAAGGAGTGATCGGAGGGGTGTGCCTGATCCGGTTGAAAGGATTGACGGGATTATCACAACAGGCAGGTCAACCAAGACGGCTTGTTATGCAAACTTAGCTCACGGGCAACGCTCAGGATCAGACCTCGAAACACTTTTCTTGTTGATCGCGAAAGGTGGATCGCCGACGTACGTGGCCCCATCAGCGAGTTCGGGGCTTGGACGAAGTGTGACGAATTCACTAAGCTGACCCCTAAGCGGTGATCTGATCACCGGATCCGCACGGAAGTCATCATGCTGCACAAAAAGTACGTGTCTGTTTTGCTATCTCTGTCAGTGGGGGCTCTGGCCTCGCCCGTGTTTGGCCATCCCGGTCACGGGGCCACAGAACCATCCTCCCCGTGGCATGCCGCCGAGCCGGTGCATCTTTTCCCGATCATGGCGTGTGTCGTGGCGATGGCCTTGGCGAGTTGCATTGCCGTGCGACTCTGGGTGCGAGTGCGAGCCCCGAAGCCGAACTCCCGCTGAGCCGTTTTGGGATCGAGTGTTTTCATGCCGATTCCCGGAAGCAAGGTGTTCCAAGAGATCCGCCAAGCCCACGAACTGGCTCGGGCGAAAGCGGAGCAAGTTCGTGGTGTGGAGCGGAACCTCACAACTGAGATTGAGCAACTCGTCTCCGAGCGGGGGACAGCCCTGCTCGAATTGGCCCAACATGACCTCCCTGATCTTCGACGGGAGACCATCCTGTCGACTTTCGCCGAGATTCAGCGCGAATTGCTCATCATCGTCGAAGGTAAAGAGCGGTCGATCACCGAAATCCAAGAACGACTTCAACGACTGCTGGCTGCGGAATTGGAGTCGTCTCAGTCTCGGGCGCAGGTCGACGCGGAACTGAATCTCCTCCTGGCCGAGCAAACTCGGCTACAATCCGTCGTGATGACGACACTGCAATCCCACGCAGAGTTCCCAGCACTCTCGAAACAAGCCGTGGAAGCGGAAGCAGCCTTACACCGAGATGAGCAGCGAGTCGCCGATGTGCAGTCCGGAGCCCGCGAGAAACTCCCGACCTATGAGCACAGCTCACTCTTTCAGTACCTGTACCGCCGCCGCTTTCTCACCCCCGAGTACAACCAGCGAGGATGGACTCGGCGCATGGATCGTTGGGTGTCGGAATTGATCGGGTATCCCACCGCAAAACGTGGGTATGAGTTCCTGAAGAACACTCCGGTCCTGATGCAAAATGAACTTACCCGACGGCGTGAGGTGTTCCATCAGTGGATGGCACAGATCGAGCGAATTGAAGACGAGGTCGACCAGCAAGTGGGCTTAACTCAAGCTATCGACACAGTGAAAACGTCTCAAGAACAGCGTGACCGCCTGGAAGAAAAACTGGCCCAGTCCCGTCAATTGACAGCCACAGTCCAGAATGACTTGGCTGCCATCAGCCAGGAGCAATGCCAGTTCTACCACAAGGCCCTGGATCGCTATCGGGCTTTTCTGGAAGACACAGAAACGGCGGTGCTGGAGCAGAGAGCCCAGAGGACCGCCAGCACTCATGACGACGAAATCGTTTCCCGCATTCAATCCCTCACTGCGCAGATCAACCAGTTGCAGCCTCAGTTGCAGCAGTCTGCCCAAGCGGTCTTGGCTTCCGCCGGAATCAGCGACGGTTTGGAATACATCACTCGCCGAATGGAGCAGTCCAACTTCGAGGAAGAGCGCTCCCACTTCGAAGACCGCTGGCAAATCTCCCCACTGCTGGAGCGATTCCGCGAGGGGGGACTCTCGCGCGAGGCTCTTTGGTCAGAACTCAAACAGCATCAGGAGTTTGAACGGACCCAGACCGAAACGACGGTGATGGACATCGTGAATCACCCGTTGACGCATGTGCTGGCACACGCGATGGTGCAGGTGGTTGGTGCGGCACTCCAGACAGGGGTCAATCGCAGTATCCAGCGTCGGAGCGGTCCGGCCTCTGCGGGCGGGTCGAGTCCCGTGTTTCCGAGTATTCAGACCCCCACCTGGGTGCATCCCAATCCCCCTCCCGCCGCCCCCACTTCAGGCGGAGGGAGCTATAAAACCGTCGACCGATTCTAAATGCACTTTCCGGTTTCGCTTCCGATCCAACCGCGAGTCGGAGCGGGGGTTGGAGCCTAAAATCGGTTGAAGCACCGCTCTCTGCGGACCAGAGGTGAACCACGAAATACACGAAATAAGAGGAGGGTACCTCCTGTCTCCCGCTCCAATTTCTGTTTGCAAACCGTGGCTTGATTGCAGGGTGGATGAGTCGGACAGCTTCCGTCGGTTTTCGTGTGTTTCGTGGTAAAAATCACTGGCAATGATCCCGAACTCAGGTTCCCAGGAAAAACAACACTTGACTCACGGACTGCCCCCTGAAGCTAGGAGCCTCCGATTTTGGCTCTCATCCCAAACCGCACAGGAGCATGATATTCCTGAGCTGCCCCTTACCCCATCGAGTACGTTCTGGGGAAGATCAGGAAGTAGACCTCCATCAGGAATGTCCCGACGAGGAAGTCGATCACCAGGATCGTGACGAACGAGAAGACGAACGCCTCGGTGGCGGCACGGCCGACCCCCTCAGCTCCGGCCCCCGAGTGGAACCCGCGATGGCAAGAGATCACGGCGATCGCCCCGCCAAACAGGATGCTCTTAACGATTCCCTGGAACACGTCGAATCCCGTGACGAACGCCCGCGAGTAGTGCCAGTAGTAGTAACTGTCGACGTTCAGGACTTGTGTACTGAAGATCCACCCGGTGAGGACACCAATGCCGTCGGCGAACAGCGTGAGTGCTGGAATGAGCAGCACACAGGCCAGGAACCGGGGCACCACGAGATGGGCCACCGGGTTGGCTCCGAGGACCGTCAGGGCGTCGATCTGCTCGGTGACGCGCATCGTGCCGAGTTCCGCGGCGATCGCGCTGCCGACTCGACCGGCCAGCATCAACGCGGCGAGGACCGGGCCAAGCTCCTTGACCAGCGTCACGTTGACAACTGTACCGAGCTGACTCTCCATCCCCATCAGGGCGAACTGGTCGTACGCCTGGACCGTCAGCACCATGCCGATAAACGACCCGGTGATCAGAATCACCGACAGGCTCTGGACGCCGATCTGGTCCAAGATGGGCCACAGGACATTCCCGCGCGGCCACCCCGCGAACAGCCACCCCAGCATCCGCCAGCCGAAGAGCGTGATGTCACCGACCAAACGCATGACCTCCAGCACCATGCGGCCCAGCGCATGAATGGGAGTCAGCGGGGCGTCGAGAGTCTGGGGCATGCGGTCTTCGATGGGGTGAGTATCTCGTACGACGGACACCTTTGTCCGTCGTACATAACGGGGCTGGGTTTCTACTGAATTGTCCGCCATGCAGCGAGATCAGTTCGGCGGCGCCGGACTCTGGACTGGCTCCTCGACCTTCACGGGCACAATCTCCGGGCTCGCAGCTGATTCCTGCGGAGCCTCCCCCGTGATCGAGCGGGCCAGCGCATTCGCGTACAACGTGTGTCCTAGCGCTGACAATCCCGGAGACTTGCGGAGAAACAGTTGCTCTGGATGGGGTGAATTGAGGAACCCGGAGAGCGGCACGACACATGGAATCTCTGAGGTCTGGCAAGCAGCCAGCAGCCGCTTGAAGGGAGCGGTACGGGTCCAGCAGGCGTCCCGGGGGATCCCGTTCACGGTTCTGGCCTCGGGAGTGTGGCTGGCCTTTGGACTGACCTGCCACGGCTTGGGGGTCGTCGAGACCAACAGCCGAGCTCCCATGGCTTCGCACAGAGTACGGATCGACACCAGCGGGGCCATCGCTGACTCGATCTCGGCCTCCAGGTCCGGGGAATCGTCGGCGGTCCAGCGATAGCGCTGATGGCGGTCGATGATCGATTCCCCTGTCGAGGGCATCTCCCGGTCCCACAGCTTGGCCAATTGCTGTTCGGCTTGCTGCACCACCAAGAACTCATCGGACAGCCTGGGGCGTCTGAGCTGACAGGCTTTGCGAGTGACGGGATGGGTGGCCAGCGTAGGATGCCCCTGACGATCGAGAGAGACAAACCGCCGGACCGCTGCATCTTCAGCCACATCAGACATATCGAAATGCAGGACCACCAAGTCGGGCTGAAGGGCGAGTAAGCGGTGCCGCAGTTGGAGAGCCGCGATGCGCGGGCAACTGCCCGGGAGGCCCGCGTTGATGACTTCCACCTTCGAGCCGATCGCCGCGGTCAGCAGTTCCTGCAATTGCGCGGGGTAGGCGTCCTCGACGGGCAGTTCTGCAGCCACGGTGGTCTCATCACCCAGGCACAGGACACGGAGGACACCCTTCGGTTTGGGAACGAGCGGCTCGGGTCCGCGGGCACCAAAACTATTCGTCGAGAATGCGATCGGTTCGTCGGTATCGGGATGATTGAGCGTGATTTTGGCATTCGGCAGCATCTCGACCCACGTCGATAGACTCGGAGCCACTAACTGTTCTTCCAAGGACAAATCGACTGAGGACAACGCCGGTTGGCAGTAGACCGCCGACTGAAAACGATCAACCCGGAGGCCGATTTCCACGATGCATATCACGAACGTCAGCAGACACGCTGCTGTCAGCAACCCTTTCAGATTCCGTCCCAATGATTGCCACATAGGGCCGCCGTCGATTCCTTTCGGGCAGCGAGCGCAAGGGGAAACCATCCCCGCCCCTCAACCCTCAATGTAGGCGATTTTTGTAAAATCGGGCAATCGGAGTCCGCGCAGGAGGGTCAGCCACGGATGGACTCTCTGGCCTTTCGATCTCAATCACCGGCTCACCTTGCCCTCCCCCCGACTCTCCCCTTAATCTGCCGTCAGACGCAAGTGACGGGAGCAGTGCTGCTTTCGCGATGCAGATCGTCTGGTGGACTGAACGACGGACTGATGATGCAACTGCATGGAGTGGAGATCGTTGATACGTTTGCCGAGGCATTCTCTCTCTCGGGGACTCGTCTGATTGTGACCGCTGTTTCCGAACGGTGGGCGATCGTGGCTGCCAACGAGTTCTGTGGCAATGCGACCAGCGTGATCGGGTGTGATGTCGAGGCCTCGATTGAGCGCATATTGCCTCCCGAGGCGACGCCAGATGGTCGACCGGGAGCCACGGTCTTGGCGTTTGCCTTCAACCGCGACGCACTCTCGACTGCGGTTTCCAACCGCATCGGGCAGTGCATCCTGACCTGCCCCACGACCGCTTGCTACAACGGGGTGACCGAGTGTCCCCCAGAAAAACGAATCGCGGTGGGCGGGAATCTGCGGTTCTTCGGCGACGGGTTCCAGTCCTCGAAAAAGCTCGGTGGTCAGCGGATGTGGCGCATCCCGTGCATGGACGGCGAGTTCGTCTGCGACGACAAGTTCGGCACCTTCACCGGTGTGGGGGGCGGGAACTTACTCCTCTGTGGGGAGACTCCAGCTCTCGCCCTGGCCGCTGCGGCGGCGGCCAGCGAGGCCATGTGTGCTGTACCGGGTGTTATCCTCCCTTTCCCGGGTGGCATCGTCCGTTCGGGCAGCAAGGTCGGCTCGATCTATAAAAAGCTCAAGGCCAGCACGAACGAAGCCTATTGTGCAACGCTCCGCCCACTCTCCAAGACCGAACTCCCCGAGGGAGCGAACGCCGTCTATGAATTGGTCGTCGACGGAGAAAACTTCGAACTCGTCAAGACCGCCATGCGCGCTGGCTTGCACGCCGCTTGCCGTTTACCTGGGCTCCACCAAATCACAGCCGGGAACTACGGCGGGAAGCTGGGGAAGCACCACTTCCATTTACGCGACTTGATCGATTGAGATCAGGTTTCCGATCGCAGTTCCGTCCTCACATTGAGAACAGTCTGTCGTCAGTACGACCTCATCTGGGGAATTGGCAGACAACCTCGGCGGTCCCGATTGCTATGGTTTTCCTGCCATAATCATGAATTGATCCGTGGTTTCCATCCAGGCATACGAACTGCACTGTCTGGGGATGACACCGTTGTGCTGTTCCGCATGTGGAGCGGTTCGCGGTTGACAGAACAGGTCGAGGCGACGAAACATCGCACCTCGACTCTTCGGCAGGAGCTCCTCCCATGACTGATCGATCCGCTTCACCTCTTGCGATCGCCTGTGTTGTCTTCGCCACACCGTGGCTGGTCTCATGGGCCTCAGCGCAGGAGTATCCAGTTCCGCCGCCCGTTCCAGTTCGGATCGCACAGGCTCCGCAACCGACCCTGATCGGCCCCGTCTTGCCGGGACTCGATCTTCCCGTTCAGGCACCGCACCCGGATGAATTGCCTCCGGCGGACCCGAGCGTGGTCATCCCCGAAACCGACATCGAAGCCTTTGCCCGTGGACCGGTTCACCAGGCTTTCGCGGATGTGTACGAGCTTGACCCGGTTCCGAACGTGATTGTGACTGTTGCCCCTCCGGCTGCGGTGGATGAACTGCCTCCGGAACAGGCTCCGACGGGCGAGAACGTGCAATGGATCTCGGGTTACTGGAGTTGGGATGAGGAGTCCACAGACTACTTGTGGGTGAGCGGCGTATGGCGGGATGTGCCGCCGGGACGCCGCTGGGTGCCCGGGTATTGGGCTGAGGTCAAGGGAGGCTTCCAATGGGTTTCTGGCTTCTGGGCCCATTCGGAGTCCCAGGACTTGGCTTACTTGCCTCCTCCGCCACAGTCACTTGAAATTGGGCCGAATGTTCCCCCTCCCAGCGACGATCAAACCTGGGTGCCGGGAAACTGGACATACGTTTCCAACAACTATCAATGGTCACCGGGATACTACACCCCGTGCCCACAGGATTACATGTGGATTCCGAATCAATACAACTGGACCCCGCGCGGTTGTGTGTACGTGTCGGGGTACTGGGACTACCGGTTCGCCCGGCGAGGGACGTTGTTCTCGCCAGTCCGCTTCCGCCACTCCTTGGTGAGGTATGGGGCGGGTCGTCCGGCCTGCTACCAGCCACAGTATTCGGTCAACATGACGGGGTTCCTGATTCACTTGTTCGTACGTCCCAGTAGCCGTCACTTCTATTACGGAGACTACTACGGCAACCAGTACGCCAACCTCGGCTACACTCCGTGGTATCGCCGGACGATCGTGAACCGTCATTGCCATGATCCGGCGTACAACTTCTACCGCATGGATTCGCATCGTCAGGGGCTCGATTTTGATCGCACGGTCAATACTTGGCACCAACGCTACGAATTGAATCGCGACATCCGGCCACCGCGTCTGATGCAGGACCAGGACCAGTTCCTGGCTCGACATCACGGAGACCGCTCCGCGCAGTTGGCGGTCACGACGCATCGCTTTGATGATCACGTGAAACAACACAGCTCCGGCAATGCCTTTCACAAGATGGATCTGAAAGAGCTCGATTTGGTCCGTGAGAACAGCAAGGTCAACTACAATCTGGAGGTCGCTCGCCGGCACGCCGAACGAGATGTGAATCTCGTGAAGTCTGGGGATCTGAAACCGGGACAAGCCATCGACCTGCGGCTGAAGGACGGCCGTGACCGGACCGCTGGTGAGCGGCATAATCGTGGCAAAGTGCTGGACGCGACTCCGGTCATTCCCGATAAACTCGTCCTGGGTAACCTGCCCGAGGAGCTCAAAGAAAAGTCCAAGAATTCCGTGGCGACTGCGGAACGCATCCGCCACCCATCAGAGCACCGCTCCGAGGTCAAACCCTCCTCTCACAACTCGATTGATGCGATTCGTGAGCAGATTAAGGAACGGAATCGTACGCGGCAGCAGGCCGATGCCGCACGAGACCGTGAGCCACCAGTTCAATCGGGCCGGACCCAACTGCTGAACCCTCCGGCTATTGATGATGTGTCGAAGCCGGTCGTGCCTGATCGGGTGACTGGACGGCCCGATCGAACCCCCATCTCGGGAGCCCCCGAGAACCAGGGAAGCGGAGCGGCTCGCCTGGAGGAACTCCGTCAAAAGCTCGATGCTCAGCGAAACGCCCGTGCAGCCGAGGCCAGTACGAAGGTCGAGAATGGGCCACAAGTCGTCACGCCGACTGGCCGAGGGCCACGCATTCTTCAAGGAGGTCCGCTCGTACACCCGCAGGCCGATCCCCCGATCGAGCGCCAGCCGCAACCGGTCAATGGGGACTCGTCCGTGAAGCAACGAATCGAAGAGTTGCGGCAACAAACCGAAGCACGCCGGGTCGCTCGCGATGCGGGGAACACAGTTCCGCGTGTCGCTCCGACTCCCCGAGAGATTGAGAACCGCCAGCCGCGCGTGATCGAGCGGGCTCCCCAAGTCGAACTGAATGCCGGGAAGGAACACGTCATTCGTGAACGGAACATTCCCCCTCGCATCGACAATCCTGCCCCAGTGATCCGCCAACCTCAGCTTCCCATGGAACGTGCTCCGAAGTTTGAAAAGCCTCCGATTGAGCATGCTCCTCGGCACATCGAACGACAGGTGCCGGTGGAACGGGCTCCTCCGCGAGAAGTCGAACGCCGCGCCCCTGTGGAGCGGGCTCCGCAATCGCCTCGACACGAGCCCCCACGCCGCAAGGGTAAAGATTGATGGCTGACTGAGACTCCAGCCGATCGACACAACACAGGGAGTTGCTCGTCAGAGTGACTCCCTGTGTCTGTTGGCGGTGGCCTACGGCTCTTTCGGCTGGCTTGGAGCCTTGTTCGCTGGCTTGCCGGGAGGGGCGGGTTTCTCAGGAGTTTCGCTAACCTCACGAATGCGCAGAGAGCGAACTTGGACAGTGCGTGGACCATATCGAGTGTCATACGTCCCGAGAGAGAGTTCCCCTGCGGTGTAGTTGTCCAGCGGATAGTTTTCGACCACCAGCGTCTGACCGACCTTGACGGTGAGCAGTTTTTGCTTCACGGAGAGTCGCAACGGTTGGTCGCCCCTCCATTCGAATTGCTTCACTTCGTTGTTCGTGGGCACGATGGCTTCGGCTCCACGGTACTCGCATATGAACCACGGTGCTCCACTGTCTTTGAGAACGACATTCGACAGCGAGTACCCATGCCCTTGATTCCAGCCCAACAACATGAACCAACCACCCAGACCCTCCTGGTGGATGATCCCTTCCAGTTCGAATTGGTCGGCTGTCGCCAGGCGTACGAGGGTATTTTTCCCCTCGATTCTCTGTGCTAAACCCTGGGCCGTGGCCCAGCGTCCATCCACAATAAGTTCACCCAGGCCGAAGGGATGCCCCACCATCGGTCCGAGAAGTTTGAATTCCTCCACGTTCTGAATCGGGGACTTCTCATTGAACTTCACGATGCCAGGACGGGGACGGGCGGGATTGACGAGAACGCTCCACTTGTCGGTGATCGACACGACGGGTGCAGCCGCGGCCTCGGGCGTCGCTGCCGGAACTGTGGCCGGGTCTTCAGCAGAACCCGTCACTGTCATGATCCCGGACAGCACCAGTACCCATAGCATCCAACGAAGTTGCATCACGACGGGATCTCCGCAGACAGATTGGTACTCACGGGAGGAGTGTTGGAAGGCGTGGGCAGCGCCGATGCGGGCAGGCCTGCTGGCCTTGGCGGTTCCTGCTCTGGAGTGCTCGTTCCCACCGCCTCGACCGAGCCCTCTTCCATGGCTAAGCCGAACCGCTCCCGCGACAACGCAAACAACTCCGTATTGAAGATTCGCACCAACGCGTACAGGCACGATGCGACTATGGGGCCAATGAACACACCCCACAAGCCCAGCGTTTGTATGCCTCCCAAGACGCTCACCAAAGCCAGTAAGGGGTGCAGCTTGGTATCGGAGTTGAGGACATATGCCCGTACCACGTTATCGAGCATTCCAACGACGATGACTCCGTATGAGGTCAGCACCAGCCCTTGAATCCAGTGACCACTGGCGAACAGCCCAATGGCAAACGGAGCCCACACGATCCACGCACCCGCGAGAGGGATCAACGAGAAAATCGTCGACAGAATCAGAATGGCAAACAAGTGACCGAACCCGAACAGTTCGAGCACCACCGTCGTTGCCAGCCCTTGAGCAATGGCGGCCATAAAAGTGGCCAACACGACACTGCGGACCGCCTTGGCAAACTCGTTGAGCAGATCTCTCTGGTAATCGACATGCACGGGGATCAGCTTTTCAGCGGCTGCGATTAAGTCCGGGCCATCGGCCAGAAAGTAGTACAGCGCGATCACATAGATTGTCAGCCCCACCAGCAGCAGCACCATCGTCGAGAGCAACCGACCCACGAGATCCACGGTCTTTGACACAGTCGGACCCAGCATCCCTAAAGAGCGATCACCGATCCCAGTCAGTGCGTCTCGGAGCTTTTCACGCACCAGAGCCTTGGCCGATTCATGACTCGCTTGGCGATCGGGAGGCAAGTACCCGTTCGCGAACTCCACACTGCGTCCCAAGATCATGTCCGTCTTGGTGCTGACGGTTGCACCGGCTTGTTTCAGAAACGCATCATCCGTGACCGTATTGGCCACAGTGTACAGCTCCAAAGACGCGAGCAAGATGCCAACCGTCAGCGGAATCAGAATCGCCATCAGCATTCCCACGGATAGTAAACCCGCCGCCAATCGGACCCTCCCCCGCAGACGCACGATCAGCTTTTGAAACCAGGGTTGCACCAGCAGGGTCGTCACACCCGCCAAAAAGAGCGGCATGACAAACGGAGCGAGAACTCGAAAAAACGTCAAACCTAATATGACGATCAACGTCGACAGAATCGACAAGGAAACAATTCGTGCCATCGCCTTCCTCTTCCCCTCACCAAGCCAGCGTCCCGTGACAGATGGGTCTGCCGGGGTGCTGGACGACCAGGCTCCGGATCAAAACCGCATTCTGACAGTGTTGGGTCTGACTTCCAAATCTAACCATCGAGATTCTTGTCCCGATGTGGTAACACCGACAGGGATCGAATAACCTCACACTTGTGAGAAATGGAGGCGGTTCAGCGGATCGAACCCCTCCCATGGTGTGAATGCAGGAAAGGCATGTGATGGCGGACACGTTGACAGTCACCGACAATCGGACCGGGAAAACCTATCAGCTTCCGATTACGAACGGGACCATTCGCGCTGCTGACCTGCGACAAATCAAGGTTGCTGACACCGATTTCGGGATGATGAGCTATGACCCCGGGTTCCTGAACACGGCCTCGACACGCAGCGCCATCACCGACATTGACGGGGATCTGGGGATCCTCCGTTACCGAGGCTACCCCATCGAGCAGTTGGCTGAGCAGAGTACTTTCGTTGAGACCGCCTATTTATTGCTCAATGGAGAGTTGCCGAATCGGACGCAGCTGGAAGACTGGGAACAGTCGATTCAGCGGCACACCGTCGTGCATGAAAACGTCAAGCACTTGATGGAAGGCTTCCGCTACGACGCACATCCCATGGGGATGTTCATCAGCACGGTTGCGGGGTTATCGACCTTTTACCCGGAGGCGAAGAACGTTCGCGACCCGGCCTCTCGCAACAAACAGATCTGTCGTCTCATCGCCAAGGCCCCCACCATTGCGGCCTTTTCCTATCGCCACTGCCAGGGATACCCCTACAACTATCCGAACAACAAATTGAGCTACACCAGCAATTTCCTGTCAATGATGTTTAAGATGGTCGAGGCGTCCTATGAGCCGCATCCCGTGCTGGCCAAAGCGCTCGACATCCTGTTTATCTTACACGCCGATCACGAACAGAATTGCTCGACAAATGCGATGCGAGCCATCGGTTCCTCTGAGGCCGACCCGTATAGCGCACTCGCTGGAGCCGCAGCGGCGCTCTATGGCCCGTTGCATGGGGGAGCCAACGAAGCCGTGCTGAAAATGTTGGCCGAGATCGGCGATGTGAAAAATGTTCCGGCCTTCATCGAACAGGTGAAGGGCGGCAAGTGCCGCTTGATGGGGTTCGGGCATCGGGTCTACAAGAACTACGATCCCCGGGCCAAGATAATCAAACGCACCGCCGATGAAGTCTTCGCTGTTACCGGGCGGAACCCACTGCTGGAAATTGCCCTCGAACTAGAAAAGATCGCCCTGCACGACGAGTATTTCATCAAGCGCAAGCTCTACCCCAACGTCGACTTCTATTCCGGACTCATCTATCAAGCGATGGGACTGCCAGTGACGATGTTCCCCGTCCTGTTCGCCATCCCGCGCACCGTCGGCTGGCTGGCTCAGTGGGCGGAGATGCTCGAAGACAGCGAACAAAAGATTGCTCGACCACGTCAGATCTTCACGGGCCCCCAAGTCCGGGATTTCGTACCCATTCACCTCCGGTAGCCAGGAATACCACTTATGCCCCGGCGATCCCGAACACGCGGCGGTCTCCCCGAGTGGCTCAGCCAAACCGAACTTCCCATATTCATTGTCGACTCCCGTCGAGTGGTTCTGTTCTTCAATCGAGGTTGTGAACGGCTTACGCAGTGGTCCGCAGGAGATCTGATCGGACACGTGTGTGAAACCCATACCGATGGTGACTGGGGGGCGGTCACCACGTTACTTTCTGCACTCTGCCCGCCCATGCGCTCTGAGCCGACTTCCCAGCCGGTTCACGTACTCACTCGCGCCGGGCAGAGTCTCGATCGAGTGGTGCATTTCTTCCCGTTGCCCCCTCTCGACATGAATGTCGAACATCCGGAACCGCTCCGCTGGCTGGGAGTGATCGGACTTCGACCATCGACCCTGCGACTCTCGGCGCACCCCGCGGAAGCCGAACTGCATGCGGAGCTTGCCTCGCTCAAATCAGAACTCCGCCAGCGGTATGCACTGTCACAGGTCGTCGCTGTGGGGTCCGCCATGCAACGCGTCATGGCGAGGCTGCAACTGGCGGTGGCGTCTCCGACGACCATCGCTTTTCGTGGAGCCGCGGGGACGGGCAAGGAACATCTGGCGCGCGCTGTGCATTACGCGAGCGATGAGCACATCCGGGCGTTTGTCCCTGTCAATTGTCGCCTCCCCACGAAGCCCTTGGGCGAGATTCTCAGCAGGCTGTTGAACCCCGAGCGTGAGGAACTACCGATTCCCGTCCTGCGCGTCGGCGCGGTCTTGCTGCAGCATGTCGAGAGCCTGCCGCGCGAGTGGCAGCAACGACTCGTCGAGCGGGTCGATCTGCTCACCGGCCCCCAGGCAGTCAGGTGGATGCTCTCCTCGGACAAATCATACGACCAGCTTGTGGAGCAGGAGCAACTGCTCCCTGAATTTCGGGATCGCTTCGGCGTGCTGGAGGTCGTACTCCCCTGCTTGCGGGACCGAGCTGAAGACTTGCAGCTTCTGGCCCAGCATGCGCTGGAGGAGTGCAACGTGGGCAGCGATCGGCAGATCGCGGGTTTCAGTCCCGATGTCTGGACGCAACTGCGGGCCTACAACTGGCCGGGGCAGCTCGACGAACTCTTCGCCGTCACCCGCGAGGCCCATGCCGCCAGTACCGGACCGCTTGTGTCGGTGCCAGACCTCCCGTTTCGGTTCCGAGCCGGTCGAGACGCCCAATCAGTCAGCCCCCCGCCCGCCACAGAGCAGATTCCGCTCGACGAGTTACTGCTGCAAGCTGAGAAAGAACACCTGCTCTCCGCTCTCGCTCGGTCCGCAGGAAGCAAGCAACTGGCCGCCGATCTGCTGGGGATACCCCGGGCCAAGCTGTACCGCAGATTGGAGGCTCACGGCCTGTGGAAACCCGGTGCAGCGCTCGATACCGGCGAATTGTAGTGCCTGTTGAATAAGGTGATGGCATGGGCTTTCAGCCCGTGATTCATCGGGTTTGGCACGTGGACAGGATGCCCATTCCTCATGTTTCAACGGGCTGATAATCCTTCAAACGGTACAGCTGCTCCCCGGCCTTCCAGACGAGAAGGATTCCCTCGTCTTCGCGTCCGGCGTAGTCGTCGATGTTGATCGTTTCGGGATCGAGGTAGCCGAGGTTGATCGACTCGCACACATCCTTCGGAATCTTCGAGGCGAGCGTGACTTTCACCCGGCAGGTCTCGACGCCGTTCTCATAGGTGCCGCTGCCTCGCACATGCGTTGAATGCGCCAGCACACCCCAAGGATGGTCCTTGAACTTGTCCCACTGCTTCACGAAGTAATCGCGGCAGTGGTAGCCGACTTCCATGATGTGCTTGCCGTGCGTGATCGACACCATCTCCAAGTGCGGGGCATAGATGATTAACTCGCCGCCGTCCTCGACCACCGGCTCCAACTTATACATGCACTTCCCGGCGGTCCACAGCTCGTCATACATCTTCGGCGAACAGGAGAGTACCGTCTTAAACGGCTTGTCCATCCGCTTGATATGCACGGTCCCAGAGAGGTCAGCTGCGTCACTCCAGGCTTGCTCCGGGGTGCCGTAGAACATCCCGTGCAGCCGAGCTGTGCCATCGCTGGTGACGACGAAGGTCAGGGCCCGCTTCTCTTGTTGAATCATCGCTGCGGCCAGGTTGACCACATCGCGGACCGGTGTACTCTTGACCCCGATGATGCCGACGTTGGTGATGAGCGCCCCGAGCCAGTGGAAGAAGTTGAGCAGGTCCGGTCCCGAGATGCCGGGAAAGAAGTACTTGTTGCCACCCGAGAACCCGACCACCTCATGCGGGAACACCGGGCCCAGAACCATCAACTGGTCGTAGTCGTTCACCAATTTGTTGATCTGCACCGGCACCGTCTTCGACAGCAGACCGTTCGAGGCGGCAGCGGTATCGGCTTCGCTAAGGACGCCCAATTCTACGAGCGCCTCAGGGTTGTCCCACTCGTGGTTGAAGAACTGCGTCTGAAAGAACAGCCGCATCCGCTCGATGTCTTGAATGCCCAGCAACTTGCTGATCTGCACCTCCGACATCGGCGGGTGCGTGCCCAGGGCGATCAGTACATCGAGCGCTGCCACATGTGGCTTCAGGTGTTGAAACAACGCATCCCACAGCAGCGGCAACGGAGCTGTTCGCGTCGAGTCCGGGACAATCAACAACAGCCTCTTCCCGGCCACATCGGCAATTGGGACGTTCTGCTTGATCCAGTGGCGAACGTCGTGGTCGGTCAGAATGGGGGCAGTCATGGGATCAACGCTTGATTCAGGAGCGGCAGGCGTCAGCCTGTCGAGAGTTCGGTTCACGGTCGCACGTAGGCCCAGGCCAGCCAGCACAACAGCGGCAGCAGCACGAAAATCAGGAGACCGGCAATCAGGTTCGACCGCCAGCTATCGGGCCAACGCGCCATGGGATTCGATCAGGATCGAGAAGCTCGCCCGGAGACCTCTGCATTCTGACAGGGAAGTGGTATCAGGCAAGTGAATAGCTGGTTGCGATTGCCCCTGGAGGAATTGGGGTATCGAGGCACTTTTTTCACCAGTTTATGGTGCTGTTTGATAGCATACAGGCCGACGGATTGTTGTTTTCACGTCCCCATCAATGGGTGAATGACATGTGCCTGCGAATTGCTCTCTGGAGAGGTTGCCTCTGCCTGGCCCTCTGGATGCTGTGCAACATCGATGTCTTTGCACAGAACAACAACAATAACAACAACGCTGCTGGCGGAATTCTCATCGACGCGGACGGGGTGGTGTCCTCTCTGGTTCCCCTGAAGGAGTCGGTCGCTGCGGCCAAAAAGCGGCAGTTGGCGTTCCTCACATCTCATCTGTCGGTACCTCTGACTGCCCAGACGGAATCGAGACGGGTCTCGTTGCGACAACTGGATGCACAACTGGCAGAGATCGCAAAAGCGGGTGGCGAGGTTCCTGCGGAGTTGAAATATCTGGCGGGACTGACGCGGATCGATTACCTGGTGGTGGATCGCGAGACGCGCGACATCGCACTGGTAGGGCCCGCCGAAGGGTTCGCTCCAGACTTGCAGGGACGGATGCGGGGAGTCACATCAGGGCGACCCGTTTTGAACCTGGAGGATCTGCTGGTCGCGTGGCGTACGACCCATTCGGACATCTCCAGTGTCAGTTGTTCGATCGACCCCACGCCCGAAGGGCTCGCAGCATTCAAGGCTTACACCAGCCAGCCCCTGGCGGCTTCCGCCAACTTTTCCGCAGGCAAAATGTTTGACACGATGGCCAGCAAGCTCGGGCGGCAAGTGATCTCGGTCAATGGTGTGCCGAAGGACACTCACTTCGCCGTCGTTCTGGTCGAGGCCGATCTGCGGATGAAACGCATCGCGCTCGGAAAAGATCCCAGTGGAGTGCGGGGTGTCACGAGCCATCTGTCGTTGATGCGGCTGGGCGACGCTGCGTCGAGTCGTTGGTGGTTTGTGCCTCTGTATGATCCGATTGAAGCCAATGCAGACCGGACGTTGTTTCACTTGTCGGGGCAGAGGCTGCAACTATTGGGACAAGATGAGTACACCACAACTCAAGGGCAACGGACCAGTGCGCCCTCGAACAAGTATGGCACGACGAAGTTCGTGCAGCAGTTTACCGATCACATTCCCGAATTAGCTGTGGCCCATCCGGTCTTTGCGGAGTTGCAAAACCTGTTCGACTGGATGGTGATCTGCACGTTGATTCGTCGTCAGCAACTCGACGAGTCGATTGAGTGGCAACCGCAGGTGCTGGGGGATGCCCCCTTGTGGCCGACACGCACGTATCCGGTCCCCTCGGGCGTTGACTCGGCGGCCATGACAAATCGTGTCGGACGGACGGTGTTGGGACTGGTTGGAGGAGTGGATCTCAACGCCGAGATGGTGGTTTCCCAGATGTCTCCCCTGCCAGCGGGATCGACTCCGACACTCCCCGTGAGGCATGAAACACGGGCCTGGAACGACTGACTGAACCGAATGACCGTTATTCTCGGGACAGACATGAGAATCGTTTTCAACGTGATTGCGCGCATAACTCCTGTATTGCACTTGGAGTTTGATTCGTGTCTTCCGGCCCAAGTTGCAGCCATCCTTGGGCAACGTAGGGTTCGAAGAGGTTGCTGTATGTCGCAGTCTCGGTTCGTTTTCGTGACGAGATGCCCATGCGTACCCTATTCCCGCAGCAGTCCGCCGCACCTCGACGGGGGTCGGTACTCATTCTGTCTGCCTTGCTCATGGTGTTTGTGTTTGCCTTTGTCGCATTTTCCGTCGACGTGGGTTACATGGCTCTGACTTGCGGCGAGTTGCAGAACGCTTCCGATTCCGCGGCACTGGCGGGCGTCACCAGTCTGGGTGACGGAGAGGAGGCTGCACGACAAACGGCCCAAGAGTACGCAGCTTTCCATCGAGCGGCTGGAGGTGCGATTGTCGTGCCCGATACCGATGTCATCTTCGGGCGGTTTGATTTCGTCAACAAGACATTTACCGAGACCTCCACGGGTGCCAATGCCATCCGAGTCATTACCCGAGTGAATGACAGGCCCTTTTTCTTTGCCCCCGTGATCGGTCATCACAATTTCGACACACAAGCCCATTCGACGGCGATGCTCAATCCGCGAGATATCGTGTTTGTCGTCGACACCAGCGGATCCATGAATGACGACACCGAACCACAGTGGGCTACCAGAACAATCAACGGGATTTACGCGGGCAGCGGGTATCCCAATGTGGCGACTCCGCTGATTCAGGATCTGTACTCCGATCTGGGATTCGGAACCTATCCCGGTGTCCTGGAACACTTGGGGCAGCCAGTGGGAGTGCCTGTAGACAGCTATGCCTATGCGGAAATGACCAAGGACGACGGTCCGCTGGCCGATCTGTCAATCGCCGCACAATATCGCATTGATGTCGCGGACACCGAGCAGACTCGGCGGGTCAAAGCTTACAGTTGGATCATCGACAACCAAATTGCGGTGTTGATGCCAACGGCCAAGCCGACACCGGATTCGACGACGAATTACGGGTATTGGGAGAAGTACATCGACTATCTGATCTACTGCCCGAGTGTGGGGATTGCGCCCCCGCCGCCACCGCCAGATCCTGATGATGATGATGGCGGTGGAAGCCCACCCACCGATCCCCCGGACGATCCACCGCCCCCACCTCCGCCGGAGCCACCTCTGGGTCAGTACTTTCCCGATGCGAGCGCCACTTCGCCCGTGGTTGCAGCACGAGTTCCACGGCGTCAGCCCCGGATCGCCGCCAGCTATGGATTGGCCACTCCCCTGATGACATCCGTGGCGGGACTGGTGACGGGGTATGTTCCCTACACCACCAGCGGCACGTTGCCCGGTGTGCCCCGGCTCGGCCAAATGGGTCTCGTCTATGTGCCTCCGAGTTGCGATGGCGACAACTTCTGGGGCTACAACAATCCGAACCGGTACACGTTCTCCAACCCGAGTTGGCTCGACTGGACCGACATGAATGGCGGCCAGAACAAGATCGGCTACCTGACTTACGTCCAGTTCATACTGGACTTCGGGCGTGACCGTAGCCCGGATGTCGACACCGGGAGTGGCAACGCCCAGCCGGACGTGGGCACCAAGACTCAGCTCTCCGTTCAGAGTCCGCACTGTGCATATCACGATGAGGAGACCGCCGGCGGCACATTCAGTTTCCCCCCACGCGAGCAACCGATGCACGCCTGCCGTCGGTCGCTGATTGCCGCCCTGAAGATCGTCAAGGACCGTAACGCGGGGCTGTCCTCCGGGGCAGGAGACCGCGTGGCGATCATCTCCTTTGATGGTCTTGACAGCGACCACGCACCGGTCCTCGTTCAGTCGCTCACCAGCAACTACACCAATGCAATGGTGAGCTGTACGACGCTGCAAGCGGTGTCGGACATCGGAGCCACGACAGCCATCGAAGCCGGGCTAATTGCCGCTCGCGCGCACCTCAAACCGACCTCGCAGGGGGGGCAGGGACGGACGTTTGCCAAGAAGGTCGTCGTCTTGCTCACCGATGGCGTGCCCAACGCATGGCAATCGTCCACGGGAACCATCAATGGCTACATCGCCACCAATCCCCATGCGGATTACTACAACAGCGGGTATCTGTGGCTGAACTCTGCTCTGATGCAAGGTGCCACGTTTGAGGGCGAGAACACCGTCCTCTATCCGGTCGGCATCGGACTGGGCACCGACTACAACTTCATGGACCGCCTGGCTCGCATGGCCGAGACCGACAAATCCGGCCTCAGCCCGCGCGGCTCCGGCAATCCCGCCGAGTACGAGCAGCGACTGACTGACATCTTCACCGAGATCATCAAGAATCCCGGTGGACGACTGGTGGAGTAGTGGGCTCGTCTGTGTCAACATCCTGGCCCTCATCATCCAAATGAAACCGGTGCATCGCGCGATGGACGATGGGAGCTAACAGGACCGCCATGATGGTCAGAAATGCAATTCCGCTATACAGCGCGTAAAACGTGGCGAAGAGTTTGCCATTCAAGCTCTGCATGGGGGTCACGGGGCCCATGCCTGTCAGGATCATGGCAGCGTTTAACAATGCATCCACCCATGCCATCCCCTCGAAGTGATGATAACCCGCACTCCCGACGCCCAGTGAAAACGCAATGATCATCAGCGTGACCCCGAAGCTGCGCATTAGCCGCAGGAGAAAGGCGGTCCGTGACAACATGTCACTTTTACGATGCTCAAACATGCTTGTCCTGCTTGTGATCAGGCGGTGCCGTGGTCGACTGTTTCTGGGCCCAAACGCGGTCGATAAACTCGGGTGACATCCCGGATTGAAGTCGGGCCTCACGCTGGAATTCATCTCCGACGGATTTGGTGACGCACATGGGCCACTTCAGGTGAGAACAGTACGCCTCCCACTCCGTGTCGGTCGGTTGTTTGAGTGTTCGCAGCCAGTGCATGCCGAAGGCGACATGCTCGATCTCATCCTCGTGGATCCTCCGCATGAGTGCTGCACTGCGTGGATCGTTGACGGCCAGGAATGCCTTCTCGAGTTCCAGCGTATGGTCGAGGTTCCTCGCCTCAAACACCAGTGGCAGCACCGCAAGATAATCGAGTAAGGTCTCAAACGACCGCGTCTGTTTCCAGATGTAGCAGTTCACGGGCAGTTGACCAAACTCCAGCCCGAGCCTCGCGGCCCGCTCTATGTGCATGCGCGTATGCCGCTGTTCATCGGCCATGACGCGGGCCATTCCCGTTCGAAATTCTGCGGGAGCATCGGGAAACGCCAACAACACCCAGGCCATGACTTCGAGTGCCTGCAGCTCGTGATTGGCCATGATGTGGTGTGCGACCGCCCGCTTGTACTCATCGCTCAAGGCCAGCGGATGCGGCATTGACGGTGTCGTGCGAGGTGCCGCAAACTGGAGGTGCTCCGGGCGGGAAGGCGTCTCGATCCGTACCGCCAGTCCCGGCTCACGATCCTCGATCGCTCCGCCCAATGGCTCCAGCTTCGCCCCCATCGAAGACGACAGCAGGATGCGTTCGGCAAAGGTTCGCAGTTCCATGTGGACTACATCGAGAGTGGGATCACAATCCGCAGTTTCGCCCACTGGTCGGTCATCGTCCACCCCGCCTGTCCTCCTATAACGACTCTGTAGTCACTTTTCGACCGAGAGGGCCGTTGTCAGAATGCGGTGCGACCAGTCGAATGACTCTCTCCACTTCTTACTCCCACTCCCTGCTCGCCCATGGAACTTCACACCCTGGTTAAACGCCTCACCACCGGTGAGGCCACCGCCAAGCGATTATCGACATACTGCGTCAAAGGCAGTCTCCCCAATATGCTGCCCCACATCCAGATTCCGGGAGTCGGTCCGATCACCTGGCCGATCCGGATGGGGATCGCCAAGCAGATCATCAGCGTCAGTCAACAAGCCCCGTTCGGGAAGGGATTGCAGACGCTCGTCGACACGACGGTGCGCAACACCTTCGAACTCTCCCCCGACCAGTTCACGATCACGAATCCCGAGTGGATCGAGGCCATCCAAAAGGCCGTCGTCACCATCGCGACCCGGCTGGGCCTCCCCGCCGAGCGTCTCGTGCCACAGCTCTACAAGCTGTTGATCTATAAAAACGGGGGATTCTTTCTGCCGCATCGGGACAGTGAGAAAACCGATCGCATGGTGGGAAGTCTGATTGTGGCCCTACCCTCACAATTCCGGGGAGGTGAACTGACGGTTCGCCATCAAGGCTCCAGCGAACGGATTGACTTCGCCGACGCGGCTGGCGAGAAATCGGCCTGCTACGCAGCCTTCTATGCCGATTGCGAACACGAGGTCTCGAAGGTCCGCAGCGGCTACCGGCTCTGCTTGGCTTACAACTTAATCCTGACCACCGAGCCGCGCAAGAAGGTGGCTCCCGCCAAACCGACCGACAGCTCGCCTGCGGGGATGCTGGCGGACGCCATCACGCAATGGGTAGAGAAGAAACCCGCCGAGCCGTTGGTCTTTGCCCTCGATCACCATTACACCGAGCATGGCCTCATTCCGGACCTGCTCAAAGGAGCCGACCGCGCCCAAGCGAAACTCGTCATGGCGGCTGCGGACATGGCGGGTTGCCGCGTGATGTTCTGCCAGGTGGAGCGACACGTCATCTATTCGGCCTACGATGAAAACGAGGATGACTTCTATGGCTACGGCTCGCGCTCTCGTCGAGGCCGAGGCAGTCGGCACGACTACGATGAGGAGGAAGATGACGACGATGGTGATGGCGACGACTCACCTGGCGACTACACGATTCAGGAGGTCATCGACGAGTACCTCACGGGTGAGAACTGGGTCGACGCCGACGGGAAACCGATGAACATCCCGTCGTTTGGGTTCGACGGCGACTCGATCGTCTCCAGTATCCCCATCGATGATTGGAAGCCGACCCGAGAAGAGTACGAAGGGTTCACCGGCAACGCGGGGAACACCCTCGACCGGTGGTATCATCGCTCGGTCATGTGCCTCTGGCACCAGGACCAGCATTACGAGGTGCTGGCCAAGGAATGCCACTCCTTCGCCATCGATCAACTCGACGAACTGCTCCAGGTCCCTCACCAGAAGGCGTCGCGTCAGAAGGTCGCCTCAGCCAAGCCCGCGCCGCGCAAGAAACGCAATGACACCTCCGCCCCAGAATGCCTGGCCCTCGCCCAAGCCATCCTCCGCCATTGGCCCAAGAATTCGGCCTACCACTATCAGCCCGAGCATTCCAGCAACAAACCCCGGAATGTCTTCGCTTCTCAACTCGCGGCCATCGATGATCCCGAGTTGGCCCGTCAGTTGTTCCGCATAGCGGCGACTCAGGATCCCTATCTCCATCTGGACCGACTCGTGGTGGGGATGTGCCGCAAGCACGGCTTCGAGCCGTTCGCCGCCGAACTGACCGCGCTATTCGAGACGGAACCGAAGCGGCTTCTAGTGCGCAATATCGAGTGGCTGGTGAAGCTGGCTCTGGCCCAGTTCGACGATCCCGTGGGCCGAGAGCTGATTCCTCGCCTGGCTCAACTCGCGGCGGACCAGTTCTGTCAGCCTTTGCCCGACCGGCACTATGGCATGGATCCGGCGTATGCCGTGTTGACCCTGCCCGGCCTGTTGCAGATCCTGCGGGTGATCGGTGACGCCCCCCTCTTGAAGCGGGTGGTCGATCTGGTGCAAGCCAACCCGAAACGCTTTCCGTTGGACACGATCCAAGTCCCGGTGCTGAAGACCGCAATCACCGCATGGCGAAAGCACGACCTCGCCCCCCCCGCCTTGGTGCAGCTCTGGCTGCTCGCCGTGCAGCAGGAGTTGCAAGCTGCGACCTCTCAGGAACCCCAGCCGCCGAGCGATTGGGCTCGCCCCAACGACATCGAGTGCAAATGCAAGTTCTGCCAGGAACTCAAAACCATCCTGGGTGACCCCATAGCCAAAGTCGGACGCATCCGAGCGGCGGAGAACTCTCGTTCTCACGTTCTCGAAAGCGTGCGGGAGCACAACAGCGATGTCACACACGGCTTGGAGAAAATCGGGAGCCCGCACGTTCTGGTCCTCACCAAGACGGATGGCTCATTTCAACGCCGACTGAAACGGTATCACGACGATCAGGCTTTGTTGAATACGGTGGACGAACTCAGGGAGCCACCCGCGTGACCGCCTCTACGGTGCCACGGCATTGGACAGATGTCTCCCCGGAATCGGTGTGCATTAGAATCGTCGGCAGCCGCCAGTTCCTGCCCCCTCTCCCCCGCGATTGGCTTGGTTTTCGGAGAGGACATTTCCGGGGGAGAGGGCTGGGGTGAGGGGGCCACATCGCCCGCTCTAAGCCCCTCACCCCGGCCCACTCCCCACAGCCACATTCTCACAGAAAGTCTCGTCGCCAGTGGGGAGAGGGGGCAGAGTCAGAGTCGTGAGCATTGCCCATCGGCTGACTGCTCGGGGGGACTCCTGTTACACTGAATCGTGAAAGTCCCGCCCTCTGTCCGCCGGAGTCACCCATGCCCCGCCATGCCCTCATTTGTCTCGCGCTGTGCCTGTTCTCGTCCCGTCTGCTGGCTGCTGAGACGACTCCCCGGACGATCGTGATCGGTGACAAACCCGAGAGCGTCTGCCGGGGGTTTGGTAGCAAACTGTATGTCACATTGCTCAACGGGGACGAGCAGGGAGATGGCACCATCGTGGCACTCGATGGCGATACCGTGACAACTTTCGCCACGGGGTTCAACAATCCCAAGGGACTGGTCTTTGTCGGGCAACACCTCATCACCGCCGATGAGACGACCCTCTGGAAGATCAATAAAATGGGCCAGGCCACCAAGCTCGCCGAGGCCAAGGACTTCCC
>JANOKO010000259.1:0-3033 GCA_031419335.1 Planctomycetota bacterium | reverse complement strand
CAGATGCCGGAACTGGACGGGATGGAAGCGACCGCATTGATTCGCGAGGAGCAGACGCGGACTGGCCAGTGGGTGCCGATCATTGCCATGACCGCTCACGCGATGAAGGGCGACAAGGATCGCTGCCTCGCAGCTGGGATGGATGCGTATGTCCCCAAGCCGATCCGCCCGAATGAACTACTGGCGGTCATGCTCCCGTTATTGAGCCCTGGATCTCAACAACCCGTGGCACCCGTGCCGGTGGTCCCAGTGGCACAGACTCAGGTGCCCTCCACTGAGTTTCCTCCCGATTCCCGAGTCGACTGGGCGTTGTCTCGCATGACGGTGCTGGAAGACGAAGACCTGCTCCGGGAAATCGTCGAGGCTTTCTTATCGGAAGCGGAACCACTCGCGGTGGAACTGTCTTCGGCCCTGACCTCGGGAGACGCACGCACGGTGACCCGTTTGGCGCATACGCTCAAAAGCAACCTGCGGACATTTGGCGTGCCTTGTGCGGACGATCTCCAAACGATCGAGTTGTCGGCCAAGTCGGGTCACATCGATCCCGCCAAAACGCTCTGGCCCGTAGTTCGTCCCCTGATCACACGAGTCGTGGAGCAGATGCAGAATTATCTGAAACAGGATTGACTTCACGGATCGCTCGACAGGCCAAAGGAGATCGAACACACTCGGGCACTCAGTTCGTCACCTACTCCAGACTTCCGAAGTCTCCGAAGACTTCGGAAGTCTTTCCGTCGCACCCACTGACTCCCCCATGCCGAAACTTGCTGCTTTCCCCAAAGCCTACATGGACGATCTGGTCGTGCATGGCACGATGAAGCTCCGCCAGTGGATCGATCTGGCGGCCACGCTCGACATCGACGGGCTGGAGTTCTACACAGGGCTGCTTGATTTGCAGGACCGCACGCGCTGGCCCGAGGCGCGCAAGGCCACCGAAGACCACGGGATGACGATCCCGATGATGTGTGCCTCTCCCGACTTCACGCACCCCGATCCCAAGTTTCGCCAGGAGCAGGTCGACAAGCAGAAATTCTGGATCGAGATGACCGCAGCCCTCGGCGGCACCTACTGCCGCGTCCTCTCCGGTCAGAGGCGGCCCGAGGTCAGCCGCGCCGACGGCATCGAGTTTGCCGCTCAGTGCATCGAGACCTGCGCCCCGTTCGCCGCCCAGCACGGCGTGACCCTCATTATCGAGAACCACTACAAAGACAACTACTGGACCTACCCCGAGTTCGCTCAGAAGATGGATGTCTTTTGCGATCTCGTCGAGCGGATCAAGGTGCCCAACTTCGGCGTCAATTACGACCCGAGCAACACCATCCTCGCCGGGGAAGACCCGCTCGAACTGCTACAGCGAGTCAAGCACCGCGTCGTCACCATGCACGCCAGCGATCGCACGCTGATCTCCGGCACGATCGCCGACCTCCAGAAAGAAGAAGACAGCATCGGCTACGCCAAACGCCTCAAACACGGCGAGATCGGCCAGGGGATGAACGACTACGACG
This sequence comes from Planctomycetota bacterium, assembly GCA_031419335.1. Taxonomy (GTDB): domain Bacteria; phylum Planctomycetota; class Planctomycetia; order Planctomycetales; family Planctomycetaceae; genus TH-plancto1. The sequence continues at coordinate 1,528 of JANOKO010000259.1, read as the reverse complement.
CCATCTTCTCGACCCTCAAGAGCGTCGGCTTCGACAGTTGGATCAGCATTGAGGACGGCGTCGACGGCTTCGACCAACTCAAGGGGAGCGTCGCATTTCTCCGCCGCAAGATGGCCCAGCACTGGGGGGCCGAGTACGGGACTTCGGGACGCCGAATCTGACCCCGCGCTCCCCCAGCACCGCACTGCGACATGAGGGCCGCGCTGACGAAAGTCCGGGTCGACCAACCCTCGCCAGCGACTACCGACCCGAACGAGGTGCCGTGGGATCGATTCACCAGTGAGCTTAGTTCCGCACGAAAGACACTCCCCATGACGTTCATGCAAACCTGGGAACTCCTCAGCTATGTCGTGACGGTGGTCGGCCTGCCGCTGGCCATCTGTGTCTTCGTGTACGAACAGCGCAAGGAACGCGACAACGAAGACGAAGAGGTGTATCAAGTTCTGTCGGATGCCTACCACGATTTTCTCAAACTTGTGCTGGCCAATCCCGACTTGAAGCTGCGGTTGCAGACGCACACGCCCAATCTGACGGAAGAGCAGCAGGAGCGGATGCTGGTGGTTTTTGAGATGCTGATCGCCCTGTTTGAGCGGGCGTATCTCACCGCCTACGACAAGGACATGAACGTCAAGCAACAGCGACGCTGGCATTCGTGGGACGACTTCATGCGTGAGTGGTGCCGCCGCGACGATTTTCGCATATTGCTCCCCCGATTGTTGCAAGGTGAGGATCAGGACTTCGTGATCTATATTCAGAGGCTGGCCCAAGAGGAACACCCGGCGACGCCGTGAGCCGGTGAGTATCAAACTGCCTGCGTTCCCCCGCTTGGTTGACTTGGTCACCTGGGAGTTCGCCGTTTTTCGACAGACCGGACAGTTGAGTAAAAAACTCCTCCACCGATTGCTCTCGGTCCCCAACTCCGCTGGGGACCGCAGATCCTCGAAGCTCCGCTTCGCCCCGCGAGCCAATACGCCACGCCCCAGCCATCTGCACTCGCCCAAGCGTCACCCCGCCCGGTTCATCGGCCCGGGCGACTCGACCGTGGTCGTCATCCGCACCTCAAGCACTTCCAGAATCCGCTGCGTCCGATCCAGGGTGATCCCGTGGTACTCGTTCCGCTCATCACGCGAGACCTGCGACTCATTGACCCCCATTCGCTGGGCCAGTTCCCGCTGCGTCAGCCCCTTGGAAATCCGCAGGGCGATGAGCAACTGTCCCATCCCTGCGAGGTTCTCCAGTTCCGGGAACTCGCCCCGCTTCAGTCTTTCATAGGTTTCAATCTCGTCTTTCAATTGGGCCGAGAGACAGCGGATCGGATCGAGGACGCGCTTGATCCCATCCTTGGTCAGCTTCATCCCCTTCAGTTGCACTTCCTGCAACTTGAGCCGCTCGTCCTGTTCGGCGAGGTTCTGGACCGTCAACTGGTATTCTTGTTCCGTGCGAATCATGGGCCGGGCACAATCTGAATGATCCCCTTGGGGATTCCGCTCCCAGAGAGCCGGAAGGCCGCCGGGAATTCGAGTTCATG
>JANOKO010000258.1:0-2373 GCA_031419335.1 Planctomycetota bacterium | reverse complement strand
GTTGTCGGTGTGCGTGGGGGAGCGGTTTGGGCTGCTGAGTGGGCTGCAGGGAGAAGAGGCTGACTCTTGGAAGACCTTGATGCTCGTTTTGGGAGGTGTCTCGTTTACGCTCCCGTATCTGTTTTTGATGCCACTATCCGGCTCGCTGGCCGATCGATATAGCAAACGCTCCGTCATGGTGGTGATGAAGATCGCGGAGATCATCATCATGTGCTTCGCCGTGACGATGATTATTCAAGGCCACGTGTGGCTGATGTTTCTGTCCGTGGGACTCATGGGGGCACAAAGCGCGCTGTTTGGACCCTCGCGGTTTGGCTCGATGCCGGAAATTCTGCCACATAGACACCTTTCCGCAGGCAACGGTTTTGTCGGTTTGGCGACCGTAGTGGCGTGTGCCTTGGGAGGTACGGCGGGCTACAAGCTGTATGGAATCATCCAGTCGGGGGTCTCGGCAGAGGGCGTCTCTGTGGTCGCATTTCTTCCGGCAGCGGCCTCACTCATCGGAATTGCACTTGTCGGGACATGGACCAGCTTGCTCATCCCGAAACTGACTGCCGGGAATCGCGAGTGTACGTTGAAGTTGAATCCGCTCACGGAAACGATCCCCGCCCTGAAGATTCTATGGCGTGATGTGCGCCTGGTGAGGACCACGTTTGGGATTGCGTTCTTTTGGTTTCTGGCGTCGCTCGCTCAAGCCAATGTGGATCCACTGGGCGAGGCAGTCCTGGGACTCGAAAAGGAGAACGTGGGACTGCTGTTGGCCATCCTGGTGGCCGGTCTGGGGAGTGGCAGCGTCCTGGCAGGGTGGTTGTCTGAAGGCCAAGTCGAGTTGGGACTGGTGCCCTTTGGTGCACTGGGTATCCTCCTGAGCGCGTTCATGGTCTATCTCACCGGTTCGATGGTCGACGCACAGGCCGTATTGACCTCCCAGGTCTGGTTTTATCTGTGCTGCACAGCCTTGTTTTTGCTGGGTGCCGGAGCCGGGATGTTCAACATCCCGCTGGAAACGTATCTGCAATTCCGCAGCGATCCGGCCCAGCGCGGGATGATTCTGGCGGGTTGCAACTTCATTACGTTTCTGTTCATTCTGTTGTCACTGGCCCTGTTCTATGTGCTAAGAGAAATTCTGGGACTCTCTCCCACATCGATCTATGCGGTGGCGGGATTGGGAACGATTCCCGTACTGGTGTACGTACTCAAGCTGATGCCGGATCTGACATTCAGGTTCTTTTTGTATTTGGTGTCTCACACGCTGTACCGGTTGAAAGTCCACGGTCGAGAAAATGTCCCCGAGCGAGGCGGGGCGCTGATTGTGGTCAACCATGTGTCGTTCGTGGACGGCGTTTTGATGATGGGCACTTGCTCGCGCATTCCCCGGTTCATCATTTATGCGGACTTTACCCGCGTTCCCATTTTGAAACCGTTCGCAGACTTAATGCGGGTCATCCCGATCAAGGCGTCAGAAGGCCCACGGGCACTCATTAAATCCCTGCAAACGGCGAAGGAGGCTCTCATCAAGGGCGATCTGGTTTGCATCTTTGCGGAAGGGCAAATCACCCGCACGGGGCAGTTGCAGCAGTTCCAACGGGGGATGATGAAGATCGTCGAGGGAACCGGTTGCCCCGTCATCCCGGCCTACCTGCATGGGCTGTGGGGGAGCTTTTTCAGCTTCCGGGGGGGTAAAGTGTTTGGCAATCTGCCCAAACGGTGGAGCTATCCCGTCTCCGTTCAATACGGAAAGCCAATCGAACACCCGGAAGACGCACATGCCGTGCGACAAGCCGTTCAGATGTTGGGAGTCGAAGCTGTGGAACGTGACAAAACCAAGGAGTTCATTCCCGCACGCCAATTCATTCGTCGGTGCCACCTTGACCGATCTCGGATCAAGGTGGCCGACTCGCTCGGGATGGAGTTGACGGGCGGTCGAGTGCTGATTTCGACACTCGCCATGCGGCGCTACCTGGTCCGGGAAGTTTTCCAGCCCACGGAAACAATGATCGGGTTGCTGATCCCGCCTTCGGTGGGAGGTTACTTAGCCAACATGGCGGTCGCGCTCGCGGGTCGTACCACCGTCAACCTCAACTATACGTTGTCGGACGAGACTTTGAATTACTGTGTCAAGTCAGCGGGCATCACCCATGTCCTCACAACCAAGAGCTTCCTGGAGAAAAAACCGACCAAACTGGTGGGGGCCGAATGGGTTCTGATCGACGAGCTCAAGGCCCAGATCACCGGTTTCGACAAAACGGTGGCGGCGGCGCAAGCCTACCTTCCAGCCGGGATTCTTGATCGCCTTCTGGGCCTGACCAAGATCCAACCGGACGATCTGCTGTCGATCATCTTTACCAGCGGTTCCACGGGCGAGCCCAAGGG
>JANOKO010000257.1:0-1061 GCA_031419335.1 Planctomycetota bacterium | reverse complement strand
CGAAGACCCGAAACTGCGCAACGAATACGGCCGGCACTCGCTGGGTCAAAGCTGCCTGATGGCTCGACGCTTGATCGAAGCGGGTGTCCGCTGCGTGACCATCGACCATTCCAACTGGGACACCCACAACGACAACTTCCGTGTGCTGAAGAATGAATTGCTGCCACAACTCGACACCGGCCTCTCGACGCTGCTGAGCGATCTCTCCAACCGTAGCCTGCTGAGCAAAACGCTGGTCGTCGTGATGGGTGAGTTCGGTCGCACGCCGCAGCTGGGCCAGATCACCTCGAACGCCGGAGCATCACCTGCGGGCCGGGACCACTGGCCGCACAGCTATTCCGTCATGCTGGCTGGCGGTGGGGTCAAAGCGGGATTGATCCACGGAGCTTCTGATCGCTACGCCGCTTACCCGCAAGAGAAGCCAGTCACGCCCGAGGAGATTGCTGCGACGATTTATACGGCCATGGGGCTCGACCCCGAGTCGCGGATTACCGATTCACTCAACCGCCCGCATTCGCTGGCCTTGGGTGAGCCGATCACCGAGATCTTACGGTGAGCGAGTCGCCCCGGTGGAGTCGCTTGGGACCTCCCGGAATGACTGTGCCGCCGGAGTCCTGGCTGCGTGATCACCTTCCCCTGCTGTTGGTAGCCCTAAGCCGCCAAGTGTGCCACTCAGCGATGGGCAAGAGCGTTGCACTTCCAAGCTCTCGAACTCATTGTGAAAAAATTGGTCTGTACGCAACCCCCCGTCATAGTTACTGTCCGCACCCTCGAAGAACGGTGATCACGCCTCTTGGCAGAGTCCACAGTTCAGTGAGACAAAATCGGATGGGTTGATCCACTGCAGATCATCCGGATCGGAGAGTCGCCTCATTCGGTGTCCCCAAGATCGCTTACTTTCGTCGCATCGAGAGGATGCCGCTCGATGAGCCGCTGAGTATGCGAATGTTGCTCTGGTGTGTGCCGGAATGGCGCGCTGCTCGCCGGATGATGATCCCCAGAAACCACTGGCACCTCATGATGTTTTCCGTCAGAATCTTGATCGGTGCTGTCTGCATGGC
>JANOKO010000256.1:0-5929 GCA_031419335.1 Planctomycetota bacterium | reverse complement strand
AACTGACAACTGACAACTGAGAACTTCTCAACAATGTCCATCACCCGCACAGATGTCGAACGCATCGTCCGCGATGTCCTGACTCGGCAGATGACCGGCAGCCCAGCGGCTCCGGCCACCAAGCCGCATCCGCTCGTCGTGAACATCTCGGCCCGGCATTGCCACTTGACCCAGGAGCATGTCGAGATCCTCTTCGGCAAGGGGCACAAGCTGACCCCCAAGAAGTGGCTCTATCAGGAGGGCTACTTCGCCGCCGAAGAGACCGTGGCCATCGTCGGTCCGCGTCGCCGGATGCTGCCCGAGGTCCGCGTCCTTGGCCCCTGCCGTGGGGACTCGCAAGTCGAGCTGGCCTTCACTGATTCGATCTCGCTGGGCCTCGACCTCCCCGTGCGGATCAGCGGCGATGTCAAAGGCTCCGCAGCCGCCCTGCTCGTCGGTCCGGCGGGGAGCCTGGAACTGCACCAGGGCGTGATCCGCGCGATGCGTCACGTCCACATGAGCCCCACCGAGATGGCCTTCTACGGTGTGAAGAACGGAGACGCGATGCACCTCCGCATCGAATCCCCGGGCTGCACGACGGTGCTGGAGAACCTGAAGGTTCGCGGCGGCGACGACAAGATCAAGCTGGAGGTCCACCTCGACACGGATGAAGGCAACGCGGTGGACCTCGAACACGCGACGAAAGTCGAACTGATCAAGCCCGTGGATTGTGCTTGCCACAAGCATTGATTCACCACGGAGACACAGAGACACGGAGAGGAAATGAGAGACGGTTCCGCCTCGTTCCTCCCTTGACCCATGCGGACACCACCCCCTGTTCCACGAATGAATGGAGACTTCGGACTCACCTCCGTGCCTCCGTGCCTCCGTGGTGAAAATCACCCCCTGGAGTTAACCCAATGGCCAAAATGGAAGCCCTGGGCATGATCGAGACCAAAGGTCTCATCGCCCTCATCGAAGCGTCGGACGCAGCCCTCAAGGCGGCGAACGTCCAATTCCTCAGCTGGGAAAAGATCGGCAGCGGTCTGGTCACCGGCTTCTTCACTGGTGATGTGGCTGCGGTCAAGGCCGCCGTCGACGCCGGTGCCAGTGCCGCTGGCAAGATCGGCGATGTCGTCAGCGTGCAGGTCATTCCTCGCCCGCACGATGAACTCGTCATGGTGATTCCGAAGCCGAAAGGCTCGGCCGCGACCGCCAAGTCGCCAGCGTAAACCGTAGCAGAATTCGTATGTATTCTGCCTTCTCTCGCCACTTCCATCACGTCAGAAGTCTGACGACTTCTGCGACTTCAAAGGTCCTCCCATGAACGAAGCCATCGGTCTCGTTGAAACCAAGGGCATGATCGCGCAGATCGAAGCTGCCGACGCCATGCTCAAGGCTGCGAACGTCACTCTCGTCAAGCAGATCCCGATCGGCGGTGCCTACATCACCACCGTCATCAAAGGCGATGTCGGCTCGGTCCGCGCTGCCGTCGATGCTGGAGCCGCAGCCGCCTCGAAGGTCGGCGAACTGATCTCCGCGCATGTCATCCCTCGCCCGGAAGCCAATCTGATGAAGAACTTCATCTAACGGCGGAGCCGTTAGCGGTCAGCGATCGCGGGCGGATATTCACCACGGAGACACTGAGGCACTGAGAAGAGAAGAGTGCGTTGATCCACGCCGAATTGACTCACGAGGTCATCGGGGCTTGCATTGAGGTTCATCGCGAACTGGGTGCGGGTTTGTTGGAATCAGCGTACGAAGAGTGCCTCTGCTGTGAATTGAGTTTGCGGAACATCCCTTATCAGCGGCAACTCTCATTGCCGGTGACCTACACGGGACGCAGGCTCGATTGTGGTTACGTGGTGGATCTGATTGTCGATCAGAAGGAGTTGTTGGAGTTGAAGGCGGTGGAGGAACTCCATCCCGTGTTCGATGCCCAACTGCTGACGTACCTGCGACTGGCGAACCTCCGTGTCGGCTTGATCGTGAACTTCAACGTCCCAGTCCTGAAGGACGGGATCAGAAGAAGAGTTCTCTAATCTCCTCTTCCTCTCCGTGCCTCTGTGTCTCCGTGGTGAATCTCAACCTCGGTCCATCAGGAACCCACCCGTGAAGGTGCTTGTTGCGAACTTGGGCTCCACCAGCTTCAAGTACCGACTCTACGACATGACCACCGAGAGCCAATTGGCTCGCGGGGGCATCGAGCGGATCGGACAGGATGCGGAGGGGACGTGCTTTGTCGAGATCAACGGTCGGAAGGAGCAAGTCTCCCGCCGCATCGTCGATCACGCTGAAGCCGTGCGGATCTGCCTCGAACAGTTGACCCACCCGGAAACCGGCTGTCTGAAGTCGGTGGACGAGGTGTCGGCCATCGGGTTCAAGGCGGTCTTTGCGGGGAAGCTGAGCGGTGTGCGGATCGTCAATGACGAACTGCTCGATGCGATGGAGGCCCTGGCCGATGTCGCCCCAGCTCACAACCCGCCCTACGCCCGAGCGATGCGGCAATTGCGAGCGGCCTTTCCAAAGATGCCCCTGGTGGCCGCCCTGGAGACGGGGTTCCACGAGACGGTGCCTGCGGAATACCGGACGTACGCGGTGCCTCACGAGTGGACGGAAGACCTCGGGATTCTCCGGTGGGGATATCACGGGGCCAGCCATCGCTACATCGGCACGCGGATGGGACAGATTCTGGGCCGCAGCGACCTGAAGGTGATCTCGTGTCACCTCGGGGGCAGCAACTCGATCTGTGCCATGCAGGGCGGAGTCTCGCAGTCGGCCTCGATGGGGATGACGCCGCAAACGGGGTTGCCTCACAACAACCGCGTGGGCGACTTCGATCCCTTTGCGATCCCGGTCATCATGAGGGCTACGGGTAAGACCTTTCCGCAAGTGCTGGAAGACCTCTCCTCCAAGAGTGGCCTGCTCGGCATCAGTGGGCTGTCTGCCGATTGCCGCGATCTGGAAGAGGCCGCTGCGAAGGGCCACGTTCGGGCCGCCCTGGCGATGAACGTCTTCGCCGCCAGCATCCGCCAGTACATCGGGGCCTACCTGACTGTCCTGAACGGAGCCGACGCGATCGTGTTCACCGGCGGCATCGGCGAGAACAGCCAGTGGGTGAGAACCCACGCGACCAAGAACCTCGACTACGCCGGGATCAAGCTGGATGAGACGCTTAACCAGTCCGCCAAGGGGGAAGCCTGTTTGAGTACGGCAGACAGCCGGACGCAGATTTGGACCTTGCCCACGAACGAGGAGATCGTCGTTGCTCGTCAGAGCGTGGAGGCAGTGCGAAGTCGGTAGTAGAACGGACGCCCACGTCCGTTCAGTGGGATAGGCTTCCAGCCTGTCGAATCTTCCAGGCACGACAGGCTGGAAGCCTATCCCACTGAAAAGTGAACCCAAGGTTCTGCCCCCTCTCCCCCACATTCGATTCGACTGTCGGAGATGACTCGACTGTGGGGGGGAGAGGGGGCCGGAAGCGTGCTGGCTGCCATGCGAGTTGGTCCCTGAGATATCCTTCACGGCGTTGCCCTTCGGGGTACAGAGGTTTCCCCTATGTTCCTTGCTCGCATTACCGGCAGCGTCGTCGCCTCGACCAAGGTCGAATCCATGATCGGCCAAAAGCTGGTCATCGTGGAGCCGTTGCGGGTCAACGAGAAGACCAAGGGGGAACTGGTCGGCACGGGGCGGTCGTTCATCAGTGTCGATGTCGTCGGGGCTGGGGAAGGCGAAGTGGTGCTGATCGTTCAAGGCTCCAGTGCCCGGTTCACCGATGAGACCAAGAAGCTGCCAGTCGACTGCACGATCATCGGGATCGTCGACACCGTGACGGTGGGGGATGTGACGATCTTCAAGAATCACGAGTGAAGTGGGATAGGCTTCCAGCCTGTCAAATAGTTGAACCGGGGATGACAGGCTGGAAGCCTATCCCACGGACACTTCTGGACCCCGACAGGGGTTGCAGAGAATAGCCCAGGGTTGGCGACCAACGGGAGCCTACCCTGGGTGGGGTGTTGAAGAAGATCGAACCCTGAAGGGGTTCTACACCAATCGCGGTGTGCAACCCCTTCAGGGTTGAGGCGGATCGCAGGCGAGTTGACCCAGGGTGCGCTCCCTGCGGTCGCGACCCTGGGCGATCCCCTGCAACCCCTTCGGGGTACAGCGGGCAGACAGCAATGTCTGCCCCACCAGCGAGCCGGGCGGCGTCAGCCCCCGGAGAATGAGGTCGAGATGTCGGACGATCAATCCGCACACGAGGAAGACCGAGAACGGACCGTAGATGAGGAGGTCATCGACAGAATCCGAAGACGCCGAGTTTGGATCCAGGAGTTGAAGTGGCTCTTGATCCTGGGACTTCTCATGGCACTGGCCTTGCTTGCTGCTCTTGGGCACCTTCTCTTCAACGGGATTCGTGACCTCGCATCAGACCAGATGACAAGCCAAGTCGGCGTACTCTTAGCTTTCATGATGGGGTGGTTCTTCTGTGTCGGGTTCTCCGTGATCGTTGTGATTGCCACCTCAATTCTGATGGACAACCGAGTCCAACGCCTCCTTCTCAAATACCACGAACTCACGATCGAACTCGAACACCGCCTCGAACTACAGCAACGCACAACAACCGATCACACCACCTGAACCCCAGGTCCACAACTATGCAAACCAACGAAACCGCCATCCGTTCCGTCGTCGAACAAGTCCTCGCCCAACTCGGCAAGCGGCCTGCTCCGGCATCCCCCAAGGCCAACGGCATCCCCGTGGTGTCTGCCTCTAACGGCAATGGCTATCGCCCCGGCGGCGGTGGCAACTGGGGCGTCTTCCAGACGGTCGACGAAGCCGTTGCAGCTGCGACCGAAGCGTTCAACCAGTTGAGCAAGAAGGGCATGGCGGCGCGGGCCAAGGTCTGTCAGATCGTCAAGGCGATGTGCGAGCAGCAGGCTGATGAGCTCGGCAAAGCGGAGTTCGAAGAGACCAAGGTCGGGCGGCTCGATCACAAGATCGAGAAGCTGAAGATCATCAAGCTGGTCCCCGGCACGGAGTACATGAAGTCGAACGTCTTCAGCGGCGACCATGGGTTGACCGTGGAGGAGTACGCTCCGTTCGGCGTCATCGGAGCGATCACTCCGGTGACTCACTCCTTGCCGACGCTGGCGGGCAACATCATTAACATGGTCGCCGGTGGAAACACGATGGTCGTGAACCCGCATCCGAATGGAGCCCGGATCGCCTGTGAAGGCGTGCGGCGGTTCAACAAGCTCTTCGCGGATGCAATCGGCATCGAGAACATCGTCACGATCATCGAGAAGCCGACCCTCGAAACCGCTGACGCGATCTTCCAGCATCGCGGCATCAAGATGCTGTGCGTCACCGGCGGTCCCGCTGTGGCCCGTGCTGCCATGGCCAGCCGCAAGAAGGCGGTCGTCGCCGGACCGGGGAACCCGCCCGTCGTGGTCGACGAGACAGCTGACATCGACAACGCCGCGCGGTCGATCATTTCCGGGGCCGCGTTCGACAACAACTTGCTGTGCATCGGTGAGAAGGAAGTCTTCGCCGTGCAGCCGATCTTTGATTCCCTGATGGAGTCGATGGGTCGACAGGGAGCGTACCGGCTGAATGCTCAGCAGATCGAAGCCCTGACGAAAATCGCTTTCGCGCCACCTCTCAAGCCCGGCGATCACTGGGTGCTGAACCGCGATCTGGTCGGCAAGGATCCCGCCGTACTCGCCGAGAAGATTGGCTTGCGAGTCCCCGCCGGAACGCAGCTACTGTACGGCGAGACCGATACGAACAACCCGTTCGTCCCCGAAGAGCAGATGATGCCCTTCGTCCCGTTCGTGCGAGCGAAGAACTTCCAACATGCTGTCGACCTGGCTGTGGAATTCGAACACGGGTTCCGCCACACCGCGATCATCCATTCCCGCAACGTGCGGAACATGAGCATCATGGCCCA
>JANOKO010000255.1:0-9156 GCA_031419335.1 Planctomycetota bacterium | reverse complement strand
TACAGGGCTGCGGACTTGACCGTCTTGTGCAGCGAGTCGGAAGGCTTGCCAAATGTGTTGCGAGAGTCGGTCGCTTGCGGGACACCGTTTGTCTCGACCGACATCGGCAGCATCCGTGAGATCGCCGAGCCGCAGTTCGCGGAGTTGGTGCCGGTGAACGATGTGGAAGCCCTGTCGCGCGGGATCGAGGCCGTGATCAACGGCAGCCACTCGCAAGCCGCCAAGCAGTTTGTCGCACGGCCTTGGAGCGAGACCGCGCGTGACACCATCGCACTGATCGAAGAGTTGATCGCTCGCCAGAAAGCCCAGGGATTGCAACCACTGAGCTTGGAGCAGTGTTCATTGTCCACGTGAGTCCACTGATGTCATCGAAGCGGAAACGAGTCCTGTTCGTCGCCTACCTCTTCCCGCCGGTCGGGGGAGTGGGGGTGCATCGCGCCACGAAGTTCGTCAAGTATTTGCCGGAGTTCGGTTGGGATTGCTCGGTGCTGACCGCGTCGAATCCCTCGGCTCCGCTGTTCGATGAGAGTCTGCTCAAGAACATCCCAGCTGACACGATCATCCGCAAAGCGAAGACGTACGAGCCGGGCTATGCCATGAAGAGTATGGTCTCGGCCAGCAATGGGACCGCTCAGAAGTCGGGACTCAAGAGTGCCATCCTCGGTGGTGTGAAGTCGGTGGCTCGCATGGTGAGTAATTTTGTGCTGCAACCCGATGCCCAGATTCTGTGGCGACCGCAGGCCATGCGCGAGGGGCTGAAGCTGCTCCGTGAGATCCCGCACGATGCGATCATCGCCACAGGTCCGCCGTTCTCGTCGTTCCTCGTCGGAGCTGCCCTCGCCAAGAAAACCGGCGTCCCGCTCATGCTCGACTACCGCGATGAGTGGAGCATCAGCAACGCCTACTGGGAGAACAAGCAGCAGGGCCGCCTCTCCAATTGGCTCCAAACTCGCATGCAGCGGAAGGCCGTCCTCGCCGCGCAGTCGCTCCTCGCCACCACCCCATCAAGTGCCGAGGCCGTCGCCGACTTCGCTCGACAAGCTGGCAGCACGGCTCCGTCCACGCACATCTATAACGGCTTCGATCCGGACGACTTCGCCGCTCACGATGCCGCTCCGATTATCAAGAAGGACTACGGGCGCGGGACCGACCTGTACCGCATGTCGTTCATCGGCACGCTGTGGAATCTGAACTCGATCGCACCTCTGGTCGAGGCCATCTGCCAACTCGCCGCCGCGAACCCACAACTCGTGACCCACCTCGAACTGGTCTGTGCAGGTCGCAAGACAGCCGATCAAGAGGCCCATCTCGACCGGCTGAACGGACTCCCCTGCCATGTAGTCCGGCTCCCGTTCGTGGAACACTCCGAGGCCGTCCAACTGATGCGGGCCAGTGATGCGCTACTCATGCTCAACACCGATCTGCCGGAGACGAAGCGAATCATCAACGCCAAGACGTTCGAGTACATGGCCGCCAAACGACCTGTGTTCGTCGTGGCTCCGGAAGGCGATGTGTGGGACATCCTCCGCGACCTGCCGGGGACGGTGCTATGCGCCCCGTCAGCGGTCGACACGATCTCCGAGCGGCTAGGGCTGGAGATCGAGCGGCACCGCTGCAGTGTCCATCACCACGACGACCATTGGAACATCGCCCGCTTTGAGCGGCGGCATCTTGCGGGCGAGTTGGCGAACTTGCTGGATGTGATGGTCGGCCATGCCAACCTGCCAGCGCTGCCTCATGCGAACGCACGGGAGAACAACTAATGCAAGCCTTCTCCTGCCTGATGTATCACAATGTCTGCACGAACGGATCGCTGGGAGACCCGAACGGCGAGTGGGCCGCATTGAGCCCGTCGATCAAGTCGTACTTCGTCGAGGAGACCGCGTTCGCCTCGCAAATCGGACTCGTGCGGTGGCATGTCGACCCGGTCACTCTGGATCAGGTAAGAAACTTCTTTGCTCACTCGGTCTCCTCACACCTCCTCTCCGTGCAGCCCGATCCACGCCCATCCACGTTGATTACGTTTGATGACGGCTGGCGTGGAACTCTCGATCTGGCCGTGCCGGTGTTGCAACGACATGGAGCGGAAGCCACCGTGTTTATCACAACCAGTCTGCTCGACAAACCAGGTTTCCTGCGAGCTGCGGAACTCCACAGCTTGCCCCCCGAACTCCAAGTCGGGTCGCACTGCAAGACGCACGGATTTCTGAATGAGATGCCCGACGCCGAGATTCGCGAAGAGCTGCGGGTATCCAAAGAGGAGTTGGAGCAGTTGACAGGTCGCCCCATAGACACTGTGGCAATCCCCAATGGAGCGGTCGACAACCGGGTGCGGCGGATTGCCCAGGAATTGGGGTACGCGCTGGTCTTCACCTCGGAGGTCCATCTCAACAGTCGCTGGTCTGGTCCGGTTCACATTGGCCGGTCGGCGATCCGATTGACGACCCGTCCGGACGAGGTCCGCCAGTTCGCGGAAGGGAATTTCGGGTTCGACCCGTTCCGTCGGATGGTGCTGTCCCTGCCGAAACGCATCCTTGGGCCGGTGCGATATCGCCAGCTTCGCGCGTGGTGGATGGGGGAGAAAACGACTCAGCGAGAGATGAAAGACCTCTGTCCGACGGGGATCTCTTTCTCGGCCAAATCGGTGTGTTCTGCCGAAATGCAATCGTCAATGGGTGGTTCCGGATCTCTCTGCTCCCTCTCCCCCACATTCATCTCCGCAAACGGTGAGGACTCCACTGTGGGGGAGAGGGCTGGGGTGAGGGGGCCGCATCGCCCGCTCTGATCCCCTCACCCCGGCCCTCTCCCCACAGCCATATCCTCACAGAAATCCACGCCGCCAGTGGGGAGAGGGGGCAGAGGGAACCAGTTGCCTGCTTTTTGATGCACACACGAATGTACACGCTTTGCAGCCGCCGAACAGAAATTGGCTGCGGAAGCGACGCGGCCCCACTAGAATGATGGGACGACGCGAGCGGTCAGACTTGTCTGACTCGTGGAATAGGCTTCCAGCCTGTCATCTTCCGCCAGAAGACAGGCTGTAAGCCTATCCCACAACCGCCCCGCCCTCCCCTCCCTGTTGGACCTCTGTTCTGTGCTCACATTGGCCGAGATGACGCTGGATGACCTGTACTCCGAGTTCGATCAGCTGGAGGACTGGGAGGAGCGCTGCGACTTTTTAATCGACCTGGGATTCCAATTGCCGGAGTTGACTCCGGAAGAGAAGTCCGAGGCCAACCGGGTGCATGGGTGTCAGAGTCACGTGTGGCTGGCCGCGCGCGTGGAACCGGGCTTGGACGGGATGCCGCACGTCTGGTTTCACGCCAACAGCGATGCGATGATCGTGGCCGGTCTGATCGCGGTGCTGTCACTGATGTACAATGGCCGTGCAGCCCGCGAGATCCTGGACACTGACCCGCGCGCGGCGTTCAAGCGGCTCGATCTGGACAAGCATTTGAGTTCTGCGCGGCGAAATGGGCTGTTGGGGATGGTGCAGCGCGTGAGGCAGATCGCGGCCGAGGCACTGGTCGCTGCGAATTAACGTCTCAAGAAAGCCCAGTGGTTGCAACCACTGGGCTTTGGATCGTACACAATGACATACTCCATCGAACACATCCGCTCCCAGTTCCCGATCCTGGCCCGTCCGCTCGCGAAGGGAGTGCGGCTGTCGTATCTCGACACGGGGGCCAGTGCGCAAAAGCCGCAGTGCGTGATCGACAAGGAGAGTGAGATCTATGAGACCTGCTACGCCAATGCCTATCGCGGGGTGTATCGGTTCGGAGCGATCGTCGACGAACAATTGGAGGCGACGCGTGCCCGCGTGGCGAACTTCATCGGAGCTGAGTCGCCGGACGAGGTGATCTTCACCAGCGGGTCGACGATGTCGCTGAACCTCGTGGCTCAGTCGTGGGGCCGCGCGTTCGTGAACGCGGGGGATGAGATACTGCTCAATGAGATGGAGCATCACGCCAACTTGGTGCCGTGGCAGATGGTGGCGCAGGAGCGCGGTGCGGTTCTCAAGTTCATCCCGCTTACCGAAGACGGGCAACTCGATCTCACCAAAATCGATGATGTGCTGTCCCCGCGTTGCAAGGTGGTTGCGGTCACGGGCATGTCGAACATGCTGGGCACGATCAACCCGGTGTCCGAACTGGCTGCTCGGGCACACGCCGTGGGGGCTGTGATCGTCGTCGACGGGGCACAGAGCGTGCCGCATCTGCCGGTTCATGTGCAAGAGTCCGGGATCGACTTTCTGGCATTCTCGGGCCACAAGATCTACGGTCCGAGCGGAGTCGGGATCCTCTATGGACGGAGAGAGTTACTCGACGCGATGCCACCTTTCCTGGGCGGCGGGCACATGATCGACCGGGTCTACACCACGCATTCGACTTGGTCCGCCCCCCCCGCCAAGTTCGAAGCGGGCACCCCGCCGATTGCTCAGGCGATCGCCCTTGGCACCGCCATCGAATGGGTCGAGCAGATCGGCCTCGCGAATGCTCATGAGTACGAACAGGGCCTGACCCAGCGGGCTTGGGACGCCCTCATGACCATCCCCGGCATGCACATCTACGGCCCACCGCCGACCCAGCGCGGCGGCATCCTCAGCTTCACCATCGACCGTGCCCATCCCGAAGACCTCGCCCAACTCCTCGACCGCAAGGGGGTCTTCGTCCGCCACGGTCACCACTGCACCATGCCGCTGCACGACAAGCTCGGCGTCAGTGCCACCGTCCGCGCCAGCTTCGGCGTTTACACGAATGACGAGGACATCGATCAACTGATCCACGCGATTCACTTTGCAAGAGAGAAGCTGCGTCTGCTGAAGTAGTTGTGGTCAATGGTCAGCCGAATGGGAATTCTCGGATCGGCGATTGACTCACCCTGCTGAAGTCGAGACGATGAATTGGAGACGACTGATGAGTCTTGATCAGGAATTGTCTCTGTGAGTGGGCGGGGTCGAACGACAACTTGGAGTTCAGTGATGACACGACGGACCCGGACATCCGTCTTACGTGGTTTGTGTGCTGGACTTGTCTTGCTCGGATGGCAAACTCAGTTGAGAGCCGACGACGCAGAGTTCTTCGAACAGAAAATCCGCCCGATACTGGTAGAACACTGCTTCGAGTGCCACTCCGGAATGGAGAAAGAAAGCGGACTGCGTGTCGATTCATTGGCGTCATTGTTGACTGGCGGTGAGCGGGGACCGGCCCTTGTGCCGGGGAAACCGGACGATAGCGTTTTGATTCAAGCGGTCCGGCATGATGACACCTTGCAGATGCCCCCGGAACGGAAGCTCCCCCAGCCGGTCATCAATGACCTCATGCAGTGGGTAAAAGAGGGAGCCGTTTGGCCAAACTCGGAGGCGGTCGCAATTGCACCCCATCCTATGGCTACAGAGCGACTCCCCACCGATGAAGATCGCCGATTCTGGGCTTTCCAGTCACCGACACATGAGGCGATTCCACACGTCGCGGACTCCGCGGCTTGGGCACGAACACCGATTGACCGCTTCATCCTCCAGAAGCTGGAGGCGCAGCAACTCACGCCCCAGCCGCTCGCCGACAAGCGGACTCTGATCCGCCGGGCTTCGCTGGCTCTGATCGGAATCCCTCCTGCACCCGAGACGGTACAGGCGTTTCTCCTGGACGACTCGCCACTGGCATTCGCCACTGTTGTCGAGCGGCTGCTCGCTTCGCCGCAATACGGTGAGCGCTGGGGTCGGCACTGGCTCGATGTCGCGCGGTATGGAGACTCAAACGGGTTGGATGAGAATCTGGCCTTGGGGAATGCCTGGCGGTATCGCGATTACGTCATCGAGGCATTCAACGCCGACATGCCGTATGACGAATTCCTTCGGGAACAACTGGCCGGGGATTTGTTGCCTTTATCGTCGGACGAAGAAATTCAGATGCGGCGGGTCGTCGCCACGGGGTTCCTGTCTCTGGGTGCGAAGATGCTGGCCGAGGACGACCCGGTCAAGATGGAAATGGACATCATTGATGAACAGCTCGACACGCTCGGCAAGGCTGTATTGGGGATAACGCTGGGCTGTGCCCGCTGCCACGATCACAAATTCGATCCGATCTCAATCCACGACTACTACGCGCTGGCCGGGATCTTGAAAAGCACGAAGACGATGGACAACTTCGGCGTCGTGGCGCGGTGGCAGGAGCGCCCCCTGGCCTCCCCGTCCACCGTCGCCGAATGGGATCGACTGGAAGCAGCAGCCGAAGCAGTTCAAACCGACATCGAACACCGCGTGAAAGCCGAATCTGACCGCATCACTGCGCAGGCTCGCTCGCAGCTTGCGGAGTACCTCTTGGCTGCGGATCGTCTCCTACGAATCGAGGACTCGCTGGCAAACGCCTCACCGATCGAGGAGGACGACTCGCGCCACGATAAGCCAGAATGCATCCTGATCGAAGCCGAGGACTTTGTGCGTGGCAACGTCATGAAAGACAACACGAATTATGGGGCTGGAATTGGAGTCCTCGTGAACCGCGGGGAACTTCCGAACTTCACAGAATACGAGATCGAGATCCAGCAAGCGGGGTGGTATCAGTTTGACCTGAAATATGCTGCCGCAGAGTCTCGACCAACGATCTTGATGGTGGATGAACGACCGATCAAGGCGAACGCTGCTGGAAATGTCACGGGCAGTTGGACTCCGGATGGTCAGGACTGGTTCGTCGAGGTGGTGGCGGAAATGACCGATGGCAAGCACATCATCCGCCTGGAATGCGCCGGGCCGTTCCCGCATATCGATAAGCTGTGTCTGGCCCCCGTGAAGGGCGAGCCCCCTGCCTCAGTGGGGGGAAACTCTCCTGTTCAACTCCAACCACTCTTCGTCGCCAGCATGGTCAAGTTTCTGACCGCCCAGCGGGACATCACTGATGGGCCATTCTCCCTCTGGTGGAAAATGCGAAAGCACGGGTCGATCGAGGAGATCACCGCAGAATCCTCTTCCATCGTCGGCCAGTTGCTGGCCGATCCCCAGCCAGCCACGCTCAGCGATCTGTCCCGGCGGTATCAGGAATTGGCATCCGATCCGGAAGTTGCCAAGAGTCAACCTTTGACGACCTTGCTGACAGCCACAGATGGACCGTTCACGCTGGGCGACACAGCGGAGACCGCGTTTTCGGAGGGGGTCTCCGCAGAACTCAAATCCCTGCGAGAGCAAAAGACCGAAATCGAGAAAGCAAGTCCCGATCTTCCCGAAGCGATGTCCATCACCGACGGGTCTCCTCAGAATCTCCGCATCCACCTCCGGGGGAGTCACACAACTCTCGGTGAAGAAGTCGGTCGGCGGATACCCCACATTCTGGCTATGGGTGACGAACCCCCGATCACTGACACGGGCAGTGGGCGATTGCAATTGGCCGAGTGGATCACGCGGGCGGATCATCCGCTGACCGCGCGAGTTCTCGTCAACCGTGTGTGGCAAGCTCACTTCGGCGATGGACTGGTGCGATCACCCGATAACTTTGGGCGATTGGGTGAGTTACCGACCCATCCGGAATTGCTCGACTGGCTCTCGACCGAGTTCGTCCGCAGCGGGTGGTCAATCAAGTCACTGCACCGAATGATCCTCCACTCGGCGGTCTGGCAGCAGACGACCGATGGGAGTGCAACTGCAGCGGAGATCGATCCGGAGAACCGACTATTGTGGCGGATGAATCGTCGCCGACTAGAGGCCGAAGCGATTCGCGATTCGCTGCTGTCCATCGGCGGCGACCTCGACTCCACGATGCGCGGGAGCTTGCTCCCGACCGAGAACCGTAAGTACGTCACCAGCACGGCCAACATCAATGTCGAGGTCTACAACTCTCCTCGTCGCACAGTCTACCTGCCCATCGTGCGAAGTGCGTTGTATGACTATTTGACAGCCTTCGATTTCGGCGACCCCAGTGCGATGAGTGGCCAACGCGACCGCACAACGGTCGCACCGCAAGCTCTGTACCTGATGAATAGTGAACTCGTGGCCAAAGAATCAGCAGCGCTCGCCAACACGCTGCTGGACCAGCCGGGTGAGGATGCCGGACGAGTGACGGAAGCCTTCGAGCGGTTCTACTCCCGTCCGCCGAGCGAGAGTGAGATTGTGTCGTCACTCAAGTTTTTGGTGGCCTATGAGCGGAGTCTAACGGCGACGGGGACCGCCGCTGACCAGACACGCCGCCTGGCCTGGAAGGCGTTCTTGCAGGCACTGATGTCGACGAATGAGTTCCTCTACGTGAACTGAACAATCCGCGAGCCGTCGAGCCTGTACAACGTCTCACATCGGGATAGACCATGACTCACCAGCCGATGCTCTCGATTCCGCATCTGACTCGCCGCGAGCTGCTCACGCATTCGAGCTGTGGCTTTGGGGCACTCGCACTGTCGGCGATGCTGCAACAGTCCGCGACCGCAGCCATAACGGGACCACTCTCCCCCAAGGCATCGCACTACCCGGCCCGCGCGAAGCAGGTGATTTTCCTCTTCATGCACGGTGGCCCGTCGCAAGTCGACACCTTCGACTACAAACCGCAGTTAACGAAAGATCATGGGAAGCCACTCCCATTCAACAAGCCACGAGTCTTTTCTTCACAGACCGGCAACCTGCTCAAATCGCCTTGGGCATTCCGGCAATACGGCGAGAGCGGGGCGTGGGTCAGCGATCTGTTCCCGCATGTCGCTCGGCATGTCGACGACTTGTGCATCATCAACGGCATGCACGGGTCGAACTCCCGTCATGGGGCAGCTCTGTTGGAACTCCATACCGGAAGCGACACGTTTGTGCGCCCCAGCATGGGGGCTTGGATCACGTATGGGTTAGGGACCGAGAATCAGAATCTGCCAGGGTTCATCACGATCTGCCCGACGCTTACGCATGGCGGGGCCACCTCGTGGGGGTCATCGTTCCTGCCCGCCGATTATCAGGGGACCGCCATTGGCAATGCGGGGATCGCCTCGGATCAGGCCAAGATCCCCTTCATCGAAAACGCCGACCATCTGGAGCGGTCCCTGCAACGCCAGGGACTCGACTTCGCACAGAGACTGAATCGCAACCAACTGGAGCGAACAGGTCCCGATTCCACGCTGGAAGCCCGGATCAACTCTTACGAACTGGCCTACCGGCTGCAAACCGCAGCACCTGAGTTGCAGGAGATCAGCCAG
>JANOKO010000254.1:0-8707 GCA_031419335.1 Planctomycetota bacterium | reverse complement strand
AAATGGCAAATGCCCTACGACCGGTACAAGCGGTCGTAGTGTGTTCGCAGTTGAACTGGCAAGACAGACTCATTGCTTCCCTTTGACGCGCGGACCGTGGAAACGTCACGCAGCCTGGCCCACCATGTCCGGACGACACGGACCTTGAGTGCCGTTCAAATAGACCATCCGGAGTGACGCCGGACGCTCGCCGGGTGTAGCTTCTCTGTGGAGACTGGCCTCCTCTTGTGGCGCACTCAATCCTGCCAGTGTGTGCGTCACAAAAGTAGGCAGCGGAAGAAATTCACCACGGAGGCACGGAGATAACCAGTTTGCGGCCACTGGCCAAGGCTCCACGAAGACGAATCGCCAGAAGCTGGTCCGCCGATGATCGCCTTCCGCTCAGCCACCCTGCGAGGAACCTTCCTGATTTGCTGCAAATTAACATGCTCCGTGCCCCCGAGTCTCCGTGGTGAATTCATGCCTACTTTTCTGATGCACACACATCCTGCCAGCATTCTCTTCCCGACGCTTCGAGTCGACACTCCTGAACTGCTATACTGCCTTGTCCGGTCGGGAGCCGTTTCCGCTCGGATTCTGTACGAGCGATGGCGAACATGATCGATTCACGCAACCTGTTTCACAAAGTCTGGGATCTGCACACCGTCGGGACGCTGGCCTCGGGGCAGCAGACCCAGCTGTTTATTGGGCTGCACCTGATCCATGAAGTGACCAGTCCCCAGGCGTTCGAGATGCTGCGCGATCGCGGCGTGCAGGTGATGTACCCGGAGCGCACGATTGCGACCGTGGACCACATCGTCCCGACCGACAACCAGGCCCGGCCGTTCCAGGATCTGCTGGCCGAGCAGATGATGACCTCGATCGAGAAGAACTGCCGCGAGTTCGGGGTGCGACTGCTCAACATTGATGACGATCGGCAGGGAGTCGTCCACATCGTCGGCCCGGAGCAGGGCCTGACCCAGCCGGGGATGACGATCGCCTGTGGAGATAGCCACACCTCGACGCACGGGGCGTTCGGCACGATTTCATTCGGGATCGGCACCTCGCAAGTGGCATACGTCCTGGCCACGCAGACTCTCGCCCTGGACCGGCCCAAGGTCCGCCGCGTGGAAGTCAACGGCACACTGTCCGATGGGGTCTATGCCAAGGACGTGATTCTGCACATCATCCGCCACCTCGGTGTGAAGGGCGGGATCGGGTACGCCTACGAATTCGCGGGAGAGGTCTTCGATCGCATGACCATGGAAGAGCGGATGACCGTCTGCAACATGAGCATCGAGGGTGGGGCCCGTTGCGGGTATATCAACCCGGATCAGACCACTGTCGAGTACCTGCGCGGCCGCCCGTTCGCACCAAAGGGTGAGGAGTTCGAGAAGGCGGCCAAGTGGTGGCTCTCGTTGGCTTCTGGCCCGGATGCGACGTTCGACGATGTGGTCACATTCAACGCCGCTGACATCGAGCCGACCGTGACCTGGGGCATCAATCCCGGCCAGTCGGTCGGCATCAGTGAGCAGATTCCAGCTGTGTCGAAATTCCCAGCTGAGGACCAAGTTGGAGTGCGCGAGGCACTGGAATTCATGGAACTCAAGGAAGGCCAGTCGCTGGTGGGGCTGAAGATCGACGTGGCCTTCATCGGGTCATGCACCAATGGTCGCATCTCCGACCTCCGTGAGGCCGCCCGCATCGCCAAGGGCAAAAAAGTCGCCCCCGGCGTGAAGGCCCTCGTCGTCCCCGGCTCGCAGCAGGTGCTCGCTCAAGCCGAGCGGGAAGGTCTCGATAAGATCTTCACCGAAGCCGGTTTCCAGTGGCGCGAGGCTGGCTGCTCGATGTGTCTGGCCATGAATCCCGACAAGCTGGTGGGTCGCGAGATCTGTGCCTCGTCATCGAACCGCAACTTCAAGGGTCGGCAGGGATCGCCAACCGGGCGAACCCTGCTGATGAGCCCGGCGATGGTGGTGGCTGCGGCGCTGGCCGGGCATGTGACGGATGTGCGGGCGATGTGACGTTGAACCAGATTCGGAATCGGTTGGAGATTTCACACGACGGGTGAATGACACATGCTGCACTCGCTCAAAATGACCAATGTGGGGCCAGCTCCAGAAATGGAGTTGGACTTCGGTTCGCGTCTGAACTTGATTACGGGTGACAACGGCCTCGGCAAGAGTTTCCTGTTGGACACAATCTGGTGGGCTCTCACCCGCAAGTGGCCGGAACAACTGAACCCGAAACTGACCAGCGGGTACATGGCTCGCCCGACCGACCCCGACCAGCCCGCGACAATCGAATTCAAGGTGGATTCCAAGACCACTCAAGTCGTTTATAAGAGCCAGTACGTTCGCCGTGATCAGGCGTGGACTGGAAAATCCGGTCGACCGTGGAATCCCGGTCTCGTGATCTATGCACAGGCCGATGGCAGTTTTTCTGTTTGGGATCCGGCACGCAATTATTGGAAAACGCGAGGCAAGGTCGACGTGCAGGACCAACTTCCGGGTTATGTCTTCACGGGGAGAGAGGTTTGGGACGGCTTGGAAATGATACACAAGGGAAGTCCTGTGCCAGTTTGCAAAGGACTGATCAACGATTTGGTGAATTGGATCGCTTCGGGTGCAGACGAATCCGCTCGGGTAAATGCGGTATTGTCCCGGCTCTCGCCATCTCGCGATCCCGAAGAGAAGCTGCGTTCGGGAATCATGCCCAGCATTTCGATCAACACCCCTGGAGATATTCCCACGATACAGTCCGGTTCGAGTACTCCGGTTCCGATCATGCATGCCTCGGCTGGTATCAAGCGAATCGTTCAACTGGCTTACATGCTTGTCTGGACTTGGAAGGAACATATTCGGGTGGCAAAGGAATTGGGAGTCGAGCGAGCCCAACAAGTGGTGTTTCTCATTGATGAAATTGAATGTCATCTGCATCCACGCTGGCAGCGAACCATTCTGGGTTCCTTGCTGGAGATGATTAAGGTGATCCACAAGTCGGCCCAGATTCAATTAATTGTCTCGACGCATTCACCGATGGTGATGGTGTCAGCCGAGCCGATATTCAACCACGCGAAGGATGCTTGGTTCGACATTGACCTTGATCGAGCTTCAGGTGTGGTGGCACTCAGAAAGCGACCGTTTGTGCGATTGGGGGTGGCCTCGAACTGGCTGATGAGCGATGCGTTCGATCTCCCGACAGAACGTTCCCCAGAAGGTGAACACGCAGTTTTGGTGGCTCTCGAAGTGTTGCGACAGGCAAAGCCCCATGCTGACAAGATCAAGGAAGTGACCAAAGAACTCCAAACATGCCTCGGCGAGACCGATCGCTTCTGGGTTCGATGGTCGGACCACTTTTTGAACGGCAAGGTGTCGCGATGATTCGCGTGGAACTTGCGGACGAGCCAGCGACATTCGACGACAAAGTTCGGAAGCCCGGATTGCTGGCCATCGCGGAGATGGTCGGGGAGATTCCTCACTCACCCCGTAAGCATGGCAGGGCTCTTGAGCGTTGTGCTGCCAGTCGAGCTGCAATCAAGCCAGACAAATATCCCCCCCATTGGCGTTTAGCGCTCGAAGACATGATGGAAGCATATCATCAGATTTGTGCGTACTCCTGTTTTCGAATCCATGCGGTGACTGGAGCAGAGTCAGTGGACCATATGGTCCCGAAATCAAAGAGTTGGGACAAAGTCTACGAATGGACGAACTACAGGCTGGCTTGTACATGGCTGAATTCTCTCAAGTTGGATTTCGGTGATGCACTTGACCCAATTGACATCCAGGATGGCTGGTTCCAACTCGAGCTTGTCGGATTTCAGGTGAACCCCAACCGAAAACTTTCGAAACCACTTCAAAAGCGCATTCAGAACACGATCAATCGTTTGCAATTGAATGCCCCAATTCAATGTCGACAACGAGAAACAGATGCTGAAGAGTATCTGATTGGAAGCAACAATCAGCCGATTCCGCTCTGGAGATTGGAGCAAGAGTCACCCTTTGTGGCGATGGAGCTTCGGCGGCAGGGGCGACTTCGTGATGGGGATCATTGATGGTCGTGGCGGCCTTGGCCGGGCATGTGACGGATGTGCGTTCGCGATAAGGCCGATGGTGGATTTCGATCAGTCTGGCGGTCACCCATCGAACAAGTTCACGGGTGACCGGCTGACTCGTAGACCGACCAGCCCCTGCGAGTTGTCCCCCAAGAGTGATGCCCTGTTTCACACGGAACTTGATTTCCGCGGTCAGTTTTCCGTCCGCAGTGACACGACTTCAAGCATTCCTCTCAACACCAAACTCCGCCCGCAAGCGAAGATAGTCTCCGGCCACATCGGGCATGGCCCCCGTGCGGGATGCCACCAGACCTCCCACGCGATTGGCAAAGCGGGCCACCGTCGACAGGGGATGGCCTTCGAGGGTCAACATGATGAAGGCGGCTGAGAAGGCATCGCCAGCTTCGACGGCGTCGACGAGCTGAATCGCCTCACCGGGAAGGTCGACCACCTCTTCCTGGCGCGTCACGAAACAGCCGCGATCCGCCCGTGTGATAACGACCGTCTCGACCGAAAAACGCG
The DNA here is from genome assembly GCA_031419335.1 of Planctomycetota bacterium. GTDB lineage: Bacteria > Planctomycetota > Planctomycetia > Planctomycetales > Planctomycetaceae > TH-plancto1. The sequence goes on along the minus strand of JANOKO010000254.1, from coordinate 4,152 downwards.
ATTGCAGGTCGAAGGTAAACAGTCGCTCACTCTGGCTCGACAATCCCAACTCAGCGGCCACGATCGGCAGCTCGTCGATGTTCAGCTTCGCGATGGAGGCCTGGGCGAGTGACTGTTCCAGCGATTGTCGGTCGTACCAGCGCTGCCGAATGTTCACGTCGAACACCACGAGCCCCTTCGTACGGCGGACGAACTCTCGGATGGCTTTCCGCGCGATAAGCGACCGCTGGGCCAGTGAACCAAAGCAGACCGCATCAGCCCGGTCGGCGAGCGCCAGCAGCGACTCCGTGGACTCCAGGTGGTCCCAGGCGACATCGTTATGAATCACATAGGTCGGGTGTCCCGGATCGCTCATGTCGACGGTGACTCGCCCGGTCTCATGGTCCGTGTCGAACTGCACCGCCGAGGTCGGTTGCCGAGGAGAACTTGGGCGTCACGATCTGTCACAGTTGCGGCACGCTGGCCACGCGGTTCGCACTGCACGCCGGGCACGCCCACAGCGAACACGGGAGTCAGATTGCGGAATGGACTATTGTCGACTCATCACGGTTGCTTAAGCCGTCTTGGGGCGGTTCGATCGTGTGCTGCCTGTGAAATTCGGTCTGCGGGCTCCAGTTGAGGGGGTGGTGAATCGCGAATGTCCCCGGTTGCCATCTCGGATTCTACGATCGTATGGGTGTCAATGTCCGATAAGTCCTGCGCGAATCCACTGCCGAGCATTTCACAAGTCAACGAAGTGAACTGGACTCGATGAGATACGACATCCTGTCCGTCAAACCGACAGCACCTCATCTCGCAGAGTCAGGACTGGAGTTACGGTTTGGGTAAGTCAGCTTGAACGCACCGAAATCCGACGGCGTCATCTTGGGCCTTCTGACCGAATTTCTGTCGTGTGGCACTGGTCAGTTTGGAGTGCGAATCCTTCCAGGAACCCCCTCGCATTACGTACGCCCCGTCGGTGTCGGACTCGGCCCGCGGGGCGAGGTTTTGCGTCCAAGGATCGCTGCAAATCTCCCACAGATACCCATGCATGTCGTAGAGTCCCCAGGCATTCGGGGCCAGCGCACCAACAGGCGGATCGTTGCCAGCGGCATTGCCATGATGCCAACCATATTTGTCGAGTCGGGTGGCGCGATCACCTGCATCGCCTTCGGACTGGGCTTGGTCACCGAAGCTGTAGCGCGTGGTCGTCCCCGCCCGGCAGCAGTATTCCCATTCGATCTCGGTAGGCAGGCGAATGACTTGGTGAGCGCTCAGCAGTTGACGTTCCCGGAGCATCTGTGTCGCCTTTTCGCAGAATTGGCGCGCTTCACCCGGAGTGAGCATCTCCACAGAATTGCGAGGCCCTTTCCATTTGCTCGGGTTGCTGCCCAGCACCTGCTCGTACAGGTTCTGTGGCACCTCGTACTTCGCCATATGGAAGGACGTGGTGAGTTGCACGTCATGCACTGGCTGCGAACTCGCGTCCTCAGTCGATCCCATGGAGAAGGTCGCGGGGTACACTCCCTGTCCCGGCGTGATGGCGACGAACTCAGCGGCAAAGCGGGCCAATGGATCGGGTTGATCTGCGGCCCGCGCTCCAAAGCCACAGAGCAAAGAGCCCCCCAGGAGACCGAATACAAAGAGCCCCATACGGAAATGTCTCACTTGAACCTCTTTTCATGGAGAGTCGAGGATCACTCACTCGACTCGGTTCTGATCTCGATACGACCGCAGCATCAGCCCGGTCCACGCAGCCAGCAGCACAATCATTCCCAGCAGATGCGAGACCTTCATGTGGATCAGGAATCGAATCCGGCTGAGTATTTCGATCACGATGATCGCAATTCCAAGAGACATCGTCGTCCAGCCCCAGCGTCGCCGTGCGTCATAGAACAAAGCGGTGACACCTACGAAAAACGGCAGGAACACCACTCCCGAAGCAGCCGTGTCCCCCATCACCCCGCCAAAGACGGAATGGATTCCCCCCGCGAGCAGCCCCATCCCCGTCGAAACAACCACGGAGTCAAGAAACAAATAGACCGCCAGCCCGGCCAGCACGAATCCGATCGCGAACTCACTGATCCCACCGGGGGTGCCCCCAGAACCACGCATGACCGCCTCCGAGAGTGGATCCGCCGACTGAATAGGTTGTTTGGTCACTGTACCTTTTCGAGGGCTTGTCCTGCCATCCAGCCGTTGATACCGATGTGCCGTCAACCTCTCTCCCGGCTACATTCCGATTCCACGGGATGTTAGACTCAGCATCTTGTGGATTCTGTTCCCCATTCGGCCCCGCAACTGACAGTCGAGTACACGCATGAGCGTTTTCCTGGGCGTTGATATCGGCACCAGCGGCACAAAAACCATTGCGATTCGCGAGGACGGGACGATCCTCGCCTCGGCGATGGTCGAGTATCCGCTCTTTAGCCCCAAGCCCGGCTGGTCGGAGCAGAATCCCGAGGACTGGTATGAGGCGACCGTCTCGACCGTACAGTTGATTCTCAAGAGCGGAAAGGTCAAGGCCACCGACGTGAAGGGGATCGGCCTCAGCGGGCAGATGCATGGCAGCGTGTTCCTCGATAAGGATCAGAACGTCATCCGCCCCGCGCTACTCTGGAACGACCAGCGAACTGCCGCCGAGTGCGCCGAAATCGAGGAGCGGGCGGGCGGGCGTAAGAAGCTGATCGGCATGGTCGCGAACCCGGCCCTGACGGGATTCACTGCACCGAAGATTCTCTGGCTGCGGAATCACGAGCCGAAGAACTACGAGCGGATGGTGAGTTGCCTGCTGCCGAAGGACTACGTGCGGTTGCGGCTGACGGGGGAGTTCGCGACCGAGGTGAGCGATGCCTCGGGGACGCTTTTGCTCGATGTGCAGAACCGCAAGTGGTCGACGGCACTCCTGAAGAAGCTCGATCTGTCGCCGTCAATCCTGCCGAAGGTGTACGAGTCGGAAGAGGTGAGCGGGGTGCTGCATCAGCAGGCCGCAACGCTGATGGGCTTGCCGGTGGGAACGCCCGTCGTCGGCGGGGGTGGAGACCAAGCGGCCAGCGCGGTCGGGAACGGGATTGTCCGCAAGGGCGTATTGTCGGCCACGATGGGGACCAGCGGGGTCGTCTTCGCTCATAGCGATGAGGTGCAGATCGACCCCGAGGGACGCGTGCATACCTTCTGTCATGCGGTCCGTGGCAAGTGGCACATGATGGGCTGCGTGTTGTCGGCGGGGGGGAGTTTGCAGTGGTATCGCAATCAGCTCGGCCAGTGCGAGGCGGCAGTGGCGAAGACCCTTGACCAAGACCCGTATGAGATCATCGTCAACCAGGCTCAGCAGGCTCCGGCGGGGAGCGAGGGGTTGTTCTTCCTGCCGTATTTGACCGGCGAGCGGACGCCGCACGCCGACCCGTATGCCCGCGCGGCGTGGATCGGTTTGAGCCTGCGTCATGACCGCACTCATATGGTCCGGTCGATCATCGAAGGAGCGACGTTCGCCATGCGTGACTGCCTCGAAATCATCCGGGAGCTGAAGGTTCCGGTGAAGGAGGTCCGCCTCTCCGGCGGCGGGGCCAGAAGTGCCTTCTGGCGGCAACTACAAGCCGACATCTATGGCGTCAAGACTGCCACCATCAACGCCAGCGAAGGCCCGGCCTTCGGTGTCGCGCTGTTGGCAGCTGTCGGCACCGGAGCCTACAAGACGATCGTCGAAGCCTGCGATGCCACGATCAAGGTCACCGACTTCTGGCAACCGGAGGCCAAGACCAAGAAGCTCTACGACGCGGCTTACCCGCTTTACGCCCAGTTATACCGGTCACTGAAGGGAGACTTCGCAGCGATTGCGAAGTTCGTAGCGGCTCAGGGTTAAGCATGCTGAATTCCCGAGAACTGGCGCACGCCGGACTCTGGCGTGGGGAGCCCTGACATCGCTTGGAATGTCCGGGTGACGTAGGCATAAGAGGTTCGCGGGGAGGCGGCTCTCGACGACCAGACCTCTTCTGGCTCCACCACCCCGATAGACTCCAACGCGAGCCAACCGATGCCACCCCGCGTTGGAGAGACATGACTTCCGTCTGCTGGGGTCATCTACGAGTGAAATCCTTTGGTTTCCCAGGCTACCATCCACAGAAAGCCCACGTCCAGCGGGCACTGCTGGGCAAGCCAGCAGTGGCACACGGC
>JANOKO010000253.1:0-5018 GCA_031419335.1 Planctomycetota bacterium | reverse complement strand
TCCGCGATCGCGAGGGCCGCAGCACTGGCCCCGCGTCCGCACCGCAGTCCGTAGTACAACCCCTCGAGCAAGCTATTGGAGGCGAGCCGGTTGGCCCCATGCAGGCCCGTGCTGGTCACCTCTCCCGCCGCCCACAGATTGGGCAGCGAGGTCCGACCCTCGAGATCGACAGTCAATCCGCCAATCATGTAGTGGGCACCCGGTCGGACTGGGATCGGGTCTTTGGCGAGGTCGAGGCCAAACTCCTGACAGACCTTGCGAATGTGCGGGAACCGTTCGATGACCTTTGACTCGGGGAGGTGGCGCAGGTCGAGATACACGCAGGCATGCCGCGTCTTCTCCATCTGATCGGTGATCGCGCGGCTCACGATGTCACGCGGGGCCAGCTCATGCAATGGGTGGTAGTCGGGCATAAAGCGCTGCCCACGGCTATCGATCAGATGGGCTCCCTCGCCGCGAACCGCTTCGGAAATCAGATGCCGCGATCCCCCGGCGATGTACAGCACCGTCGGGTGGAACTGCATCATCTCCATGTCGCGCATCGTGGCCCCGGCACGAAAGGCGACCGCATGCCCATCGGCGGTCGCGATCGCCGGATTCGTCGTCTCGCGATACAACTGCCCCGCACCACCGGTGCAGAGGATCGTCTGCTTCGCCCAGATGAACGTCTTGCCGTGCCCAGGGTTCCAAACCAGTGCCCCCTCGCATTTCTGATTGTGGGTCAGTAGATCGATCGTGAATGTCTTCTCCCAGATTTCGCAGGATGTCTGTTCGCGTAACCGCTCGATCAGAGCCCGCATGACCTCTTTGCCGGTCGCATCTCCAAGTGCATGGACCACGCGCGGGTGGCTATGACCGCCCTCTGTGGTCAGGTCGATTTCACCGTCGCGTTCATCGAAATGGGCTCCGTAGCGGACCAGCTCGCGAATCAAATCCGGTGCCGAGTGTACGACGGCCTCGACCACTCGGCGGTCACACAGTCCGGCCCCAGCGACGAGCGTGTCATCCGCGTGATTGCGGATGGTGTCGCTGGGATCCAGAACCCCTGCAATGCCGCCCTGTGCCCAAGCACTATTCGATAACTCTAAACGATCCTTGGTGACGACCACGACGCGCAGCTTCGGGTCGATCTCTAATGCTGCACGCACCCCGGCGATCCCCGACCCGATAACCAGCACATCGGCAAACCGATGCGGAACCCGCTTGGGATCAAAGCGAGTCAGATATCGTCGACGAGGAGTTGCATCGAGTTCCACCGAACTGCCTCTGTCGTGTTGTCCAGCCCTGTTCATGATGGAACTACTGTAACGCAGTCGGGATCAAGGCTCCATGCGTGCGTAGGCCGTGGATCGAGACGGATCGGCTGTGACAGTCGGTCTCACCCACAGTCACTTCTCAGGAGGTGGTGGAACCGCCGCACCCTCGACGGCTGGGGGTGGGGATGCAGCAGGCGTTTCAGCTTCGGCTGCGGGCTTGTCACTCGCCCCAGGTTTGTCGCCTTCAGCCGGTGGGACTGGCTCAGTCGCGGGAGGGTTCTCCGCAGCTGGCTTTTCGACGGGCTGGGGCTCAGCAGGCACGTCACCCGTCTTAGGTTCAGCAGGCTTGTCACCCTCAATGGGTGGAGCAGGCTCCGCGGCCGGGGCGTCCTCTGCTGCGGGGGCCTCTGGCTTTGGGATGCTCGGCAGTGGTGGAATCACTGGCAGTCGCTCATCGCCACCAGGTCCAGGAGCGGCCACCACGGGCTCGACGAGATCCTCGGGCTTGACCCGCAGTTCCGTAAACAGGTCTTCCGAGATCACGTAGTACCAGTCAGCGAACCGAGCATTGAGCTGCTTGGCTTTCTTCTCTCCGGAGGTCTTCTTCTCGTCGTAGTCTTTCTTCCGAATGCGATAGACATCGGAATCGGTCTCAAATTTCTTCAGGTCCGCTTCGTAGGCATTCTTCGCGACAGCCTTGGGGTCAGCGACTGGCACAGTCGGTTCAATGGGCTTGTCACCCTCGGTGGCTTCCGTTGGTTTCGCTGTGTCGGCGGCAGGGGCTTCATCCTTCGGGACTTCCGGCTTCTTCGGCTCGACTGGAGCGGGGCCCAGAGCTGCTTCATCAAACTGAGCCGTGATGAACACGAAGCGGTTCTTTTTCGTGACGGAGTCGCCTTCAGCAGGTGCCTCGGGGGTGGTACTTGGATCAACGGGCTTGGCACCGTCCGGCTGAGGCGCTTCCGCAGGTTTCTTCTCGGTTTCCTGCGAACTCCCGACTTCGATATCGATATCAGTTCCGGTAAAGACCTCACCGAATCGGAGTACGTAGCTGACGCCCTCAAAGGTGGAGACCAGCAAGTCGCCTTCGTTCGAAACCAGTCCGCGCTTGGGGTGGTAGAAGTATCCTCGGCTCTGAAGATCGGCGAGAGACGAATTGGTCAGCTTGATCGCCTCATCCCCAGCCAAACTCGCACTCAGCCCCTCGGGCTTGCGTCGCACTCCGACGATCTGCAATTCGTCGAAGGACTTCATGATGGCACTGATGACGCTCGTTTTGGGCTTCACTGTTGTGGCGTCAATGCCATCGATCTTCCAGTCGGCAGTGGCACTTTCCCGGCTCAGGACCGACTGCTCCGCTTGCAGAATCGCACCCTGGGCCTCGTCCACGGAGTACCGATCGATCATCACCGACTTGATATCGTCCTGCTTGAGTGAGAGCAGGTCGGGTTCGATCCAATCCTTGAACTTGGTCGACAACTCGATCTTGACCTCGGACAGAAAGAACCGGTCCTCATCCGATTTGCGGATGTAGTACGTACTGTTCGAGCCTTCCTTCTTCTTACCGATGATCAAGTCGACCAGCGGCGTGTCGCCACCGCCTCTGAGCGTGATGCGGTCGCCGCGCCCTTCCGTTTCGGTGATGGAAGCATCCAGAGGGTCGAGCAGGTTGTGCTCTTTATGGGCTTCCTTCGTCTTCCCCACCAAGGTGCCGCGCGTAATCCCGATCACGCTGGCGGCTGTCGACTTGAGGCGGTCCTTGCCGTCGGCCGGGTAGTTGTTATGCGAGGGGATGCGCCACTTGCCGTCTTTGTAATCGACGCTGAACGTACTCGTCTTCGAGGCCGCTTTGTCGAAGGTCGCGACCTGCAACGAGGTGGCCTTGTTGGGGTCTTTGAATTCTGGGAAGAACTCCTGCCCCAGCTCGGCTGCCCAGTCGACCTGAGCCGGACGATGTGACCAATAGGTCAACCCGGCAGCGCCCAAGGACAGGACCGCCGCCCCCACGAACACGAGTGTGCGAATGATCGGATTCATGGTTCAATTCCCGATGAGATTCCAGGGATTCAAAGGACCGACGAGTAGCGGAGGCTGGGGTGAAACTTCCGAAGTCTTCGGAGACTTCGGAAGTTTGCGATGGCTTAACGACTGACGAGACGATCGCTGGTCGCCCCGCTGTCTTCGTTCAACAGACGGATGACGAGTACGGCGAAGCCCAGCACGAGAGCGGGCAAGAGAGATCCCACAAAGGTCCAGAACCAGACGTTATTCTCTTTCGCCTTCACCAGCGTTTGAGATTCGATGCGGGCGAGCCGGACGGCACTGGACTTTTTCTGGTCGATTTTCTTCTGTTCCAGTTCCAGCTTACGGTTCTCCGCAGCGGTACTGTTATCCAGGATCTGCATCATCTCGCCTTCGTCCATCTGCTTATTGCTGCGGATATCGGCCAAGACTTTTTCGATGCGGGCCTTGGCGTCTGTCAAGCTCTTGTCCGCTTCTTTGGTCGCGTCCTGCTCGCGTTTTTGCCGGGCCTCATCGAACTTTGTCTTGTCCTCTTCAATCAGCGTCAGCGTCCGCTGAACCGGTCGGCGATTTCGCAATTGAACGTAATCATCAGATCCGGCCAGCGTGTCGACGCAATTCATCACGAACAGGGTGTTGTCAATCACGAGGTCTTCAATCTGTGTATCAAAGATGTTGAACATCACATCATGGACCAAGTCCACGTCGGCGATGAAGATCGCATTCGTGTGACTTTCCCCTTTGCCGTTGATGCGGGCACCGATGATATGCTGGCTGGTATCAGTCACACGCTTGGCTTCGAAGTTTGGTCCACGCTGGCCACCGAAGCCGAAGCTCTGGGTGGCATCGTCCCAGTCGATCGATCCTGACGTGCCGGTGTGGGTTTGCAGCAGTGGCGTGAATTCAACCGGGCTGCCTTTGATTTGGCTGATCTCACCCGAGAACCAAGCCAGCACCTCTTGCAGCCCCGATGTGATTGGTGAGGCTGAGCTGATTCCCGAATTCTTATCCGTGTTGCCAGCAGTGACAAACACCAACTGCTTCGGAAAGCGCTCTTCGTGTTTGGGGTGCGGGTTCAGGTTGTCGAACAACACGCTGCGTGTATTCCAGTCGACACCGATGGCATCCATCAGCGAGGTGGCCTGGCCGCCGTCGGCTTTGGGTGCCCCAGGCCCGCCGCCCATCCCGAACATGCCGCCGCCCTGGCTGGGCTTGGTCGGGATGTTGGGAGAGTTGGCCAGCCCGACGAACACCGGAGCCGGGTCATCGAAGATCAGCGTGGCACCGCCGGCTTGGACAAAGTCAACGAGGTTCTTCATCTGCTCCTGAGTCAGCGTCGAGGGGAGGATGGCGACCAGAACATCGACCGCTTCCTCGTCATCCTTCGGGGCCTTTTCCCCCAGCGCGTCCGCTGAGGGCGCGGAGGGCTTAGGGGCCCCCTTCACGAGGATCGCCCGATCGGGGCTGACTTCGCGGACGTGGTATTGCCGCTTGAGTTCCGACACCAGTCGCCACTCCGGATCGGGTTGGAACGTCTGCATGTTCATCCCACCGAAGACCTTGGCATCGGTGGTCAGGATGCCCACGGTCAGCCGCTTCTCTTGGGCCACCGTTCCAATGGCCCGCGTCAGTTCGAACTCGACCGGCGTCCCCTTTTCGAAGTAGGGGATCACGACCTGATCGAACCCGCTGCTCGCCACCACACCGAGGAACACCTCCTCCACGGAGAACCGGCCATCC
>JANOKO010000252.1:0-3433 GCA_031419335.1 Planctomycetota bacterium | reverse complement strand
TCGCGCTGGTTCTGGCCACGCTGAGCGGGTTGATCACGAGTATTACGGCGTACCGGACCGATGTGGCCCAGACGCTGTCGCAATAAGGTAAGTGGAGGGAATTCAAGTCCCTCGTAGGGCGGCCTTTCCAGGCCGTCCTTGATCGATTCTTGCAGCAAGACGGCCTGGAAAGGCCGTCTTACGGGGAGACTATTTTCACCCGCCTGCCTTATCCTTGTTGAGGAGCTACACACGAGGAGGCTGCTACCGGTGCGTCAGGTTCCAGACTGGGGAATCATGACTCTGGGTAATTCCCACAAGAGCTGTTCCAACTCGCTCTTAGAAATTCAAGAAGAAGAACTCCTCAGCGGCTTTTACCGTGTCTGGATCCTTCTCTCGCAGCGTTTTGAGGTGCTTCTGAGCGGACAACACATGGTCGGGCAGCGGCTCTTTCGGGTCTTTCGACTTGGTCGCCTCGGCGGTCAGGTAGAACCGCACGATGGCTCGTTTCGTCGAGGGGATGTCGTACCCTGCTGCTCCGTATAGCTCCATCAATCGGTCTGAAACTGTCCAGTCCTGCCACCGGCCCAGGTCGACAATCACCAGATCGGCCAGCTCCGGGCGGTCCAGGATGATCCGCATGGACTCCCGCAGCCGGTCCTTCGAGATGTGATTATCCCCATAGGTCCACATGAATCGCAGCGCCTGCATGGTGGCGTACGTTTCACTGAATGGGACCGTCTTGTTACGGAGTTTGGCCTCCTCCAGAGTTGTCAGACCTTTGTCGCCCGCCAGCAACAGATACCCTCCCATCATGCCATCGATCCCCAACCGAAACCCTTCGACCGGCTCCAGTAAACGTCCCTTCAAGTACTCTGCATCCGCATCCGTCCCGCTCAGTCCGATCATGAGCCCGTACAACCCAAGCCGCGAAGGAATCGTCTGCGGGTTCGCCAGCCATTCCCGCAGCTTCTCGCGGGGGAACTGGTCTTTGACCGACACGATGTCTTTGTACTGAGCATTGGCAAACTCGCCATACGCATCGTCCGCCACGATGGAGTCGGAGAATTCCAAGAACTTGACGAAGTAGGACAGCCGCTCTTTCGCGGGGGCCTCTTTGGAAGGTGCCTGTGTGATGTAGTTGAAGCTGGTCTCGGTCACTTCCAGGGGGCTGCCCCACTCCAGTTCTGTCGTCTTCGTCCCCAGCAGCAAGAACATGTCACCGGATTTCGAAGCCCGATATCGATCAAGCTTCACCTTCCCACCCGGCGTAAGTGTCCCGGAGGAATCATGCACAACCTTCAACACGGAGTATTCCGTACTCCCCGCGAACCCCTTCTCCCGATTTGCCGGGAGGCCGCTTTCCCACTGCACCAAGACGGCTGCATCAGACATGTTCAACTGCTCGCACAGCGTCAGCGACGGAGCGGAGCAAAACGGACAGGCGGGTGCCGGTCTGGTCACGGCAACGCAAAACGCCATACCCAGGCACAGAGAGAGAATCCATCGGGACATGGCTATTCCTCGAACACAAGTGGCACAGGGGACTCCCCGTGAATCCCGATCTTGATGATCGCACGATCTGCGGGAAAACGCCAGAACAAACTCACGTCGAACAGAATGGCGGGAACAAAACTTCCCGCGAGCACTCCCTGACCAAGCAGGTTTGTTCCAGATTTCAACCTTCGCAGTCTTAGGATTTTCGAGTTCCTACGGATTTGATCCATTGACTTCTCCGGACTCACCGCTTCAGAATAGCAAGTGACTCCACACTCATGATGCAAACATGCGCCACATTCCCCCATTTCCGATCTTCCGCTGGGCAGTCCTGTGTGGCTATGCCTTCGTGGTGGTCTTGGGACATGGAGGCTGGCACTTAGTTCAGGGTGATGGAGGCTGCGTTTCGCATGCGAGCCATGCCGGGCCTGGACAACCGAGACAGTGGACATGCTCACATGGGCATGTGCATACGCACCCGGTGGCGGGAACTCCGTCTGCTCCGTTCGCCCCGGCCCCAGAGCCGCATGCTCCCCATGATTCCGATCACTGCGCAGTGTGTGCTGTTTTTTCAGCCCCGTTGATGCTTGTGGCCGCGGTCGAGGTTTTGGGATTCGCGTCCGAGGCGGTGGCCTCCGTCGAGTGGCATACAGAAAAGATGTCCTCGACTCGCTTCGTGCTGCACAGCCCGCGTGGACCGCCTGCCTGCTAATTGAGTTCTATTGGTGCCGGGTAAGGAAAGATCGACCGAAATCAAGGTCGACTCTCTTCGATAATCGGCTGCGTGTCGCGGAAGCTCATGCGCGGATGGGAAGAGTCGGGTATAGGCAGTCAGGGAGGAATCCCGGACTGCGCCTCGCCTGCCTCGACCCGAAATGCGCTGCGGACTTTTCCCGTCGACCGCGATCACTGGATTTCATCTCCCTTTGCTGCGGCAAAGGCGACGGACGTGAGCGTCCACTACGGCGATACCTATCGCCCGGCTGTGGTTCCGGCTCACGCACCGTGTGTGTATTCATTCCCTTGGATTCTGTCAGGAGTTTCCCATGCGTCGTCGTGGATTTACGCTCATTGAGCTGCTCGTTGTCATCGCCATCATTGCCGTACTGATCGCGCTGTTGCTTCCCGCTGTCCAGCAAGCCCGCGAGGCGGCTCGCCGCACCCAGTGCAAGAACAACCTCAAGCAAATCGGGTTGGCCCTGCACAACTATCACGATCTATTCAAGACATTTCCGCCAGGCTGGATCGGCGTCGACCCAGCCACCGGGGCACAATCGGCCCACCACGGCGGTAGCGGGGCGGGTTGGGGGCTGATGCTCCTACCCCAGATGGATCAGGCCCCGCTCTTCAATAGGTTCGACCTCAACGTCCCCATCAACGCACCGGTCAACGCACCGCTGATCGCGACTCCTCTGCCAACATTCATTTGCCAGAGCGATGTGGCACCGGCACAGAGTTGGACGATCAAAAGCGAACACAGCGCGGGAACCATCCTGGCCCAACTGGCCACAGGGAACTATGTGGCCGCGTTCGGAACGGCGGAACTCGACGGATGCGAGAACGCTCCAGGCACAGCTCCGGTTTCAGCCCAGGGGCAGTGCATCGGCGACGGAGCGGTGTATCACAACAGTCGGACGGGCATCCGAGACTTTACCGATGGAACGAGTAATACCTGCTTCGTTGGAGAACGCAAGACCAGGGCCGACCTCGGCTGGTGGTCAACATGGTCGGGCGTGGTGCCGGACGGGGAAGAGGCATTTCAACGAATTCTCGGTTCGCTAGACCACACTCCGAACAACCCGGCCGCGCACCTGGACGACTTCAGCAGTTACCACGTCGGGGGCACCCAATTCTTGATGGGAGACGGACACGTCCGGTTCATCAGCGAGAATATCGACAAGCAGCTCTATCAAGCCCTCGGCACGATTCGCGGAGGCGAAGTCGTCGGGGAGTTTTA
>JANOKO010000251.1:0-3440 GCA_031419335.1 Planctomycetota bacterium | reverse complement strand
CCGGGCTGCGAACTACTAGTCCATCCCAACTGACCCTCGAATTGTGGCGATCTAATTGAATTCCACTGATTTTCGAACTGCCCGAGTCGTATTTCAGGGCAAACGCGAACGTGACTTCGGCAGGCATGTGTGACTCAGATTTCGAGACACCAACGGTTTGAGATCGTACGAGTATACTATTTCGACGGACCGATGCGACCTCTGCCGAACACGCTGTTTTCAGCGGCGATTCCCTCCAACGAAAGGCCATGCAGATAGCCGACCACCCGGGAAGCGAGCAACGTGTGCCCGCATTGATCCAAAAGATCAACCACTTCAACCAGATTTTTCGCGATCCTCGGTTCGCCCGCACTCGCACCCGTGCTGATCCATTTGGCAAGTGATTGTGCGTCGGAAATCAGGGCTAAAACTCGCATTGGAGGCGGTTTTCCTTTCTGATCGCCTTCGCCTGAACGGGCACTTTCAACGTCGTGCCTCAATTCTTCAAATAGTTCGCAGAACTCTGCTGCGATTTGCTGAGGGGACTTCGCTCCCCCTGATTCTTCGTCGCTCGTATCAGGCATATTCTCCTCCGATCTGTTTTTCTTTTGATTCTGACATGGATCAGGGGATTGCGCAAGTCGTTTCTCATTCCCCAGATGTCCAGGAAAACGCAGTTCAAAAATGGCAGTTTTGCAGATCTGCGCGGATCCTCGCACATCTCATACAAGTCAATCCAACATCCGCGCAAATCATCGCAAACCACCACACACGTGAATGTTACGCTCAGGCTAACTAATAGATGCCACCGTACGATCCTTGCGGTCCTCAGCGTTTTCGCCATCTCAAGGAACTGGAGTCATCCATGCTAAAACTCAAGAAGCCCGATTGGATCAAGGGAGCAATGATCCTCGCCTTGGTCCAGGAGGGACCGGACAAGGTTCTGATGCTGAACGTGTACATGCCCCATGCGGGTGACGTGACAGTCACGATCCAGGTTCTCGATTCGCAGCGGTCGCCGCTGTGCGATCTGAATGGAGTCGCAGTCAAGCCGGTCCGCGTGGTGGCCACGGCCACTGACGTGACCGCATCGCCTGCATTGGAACGTCGTGTCCGGGAAGTCATCGGCGACATACCACTTCACCGGACAGCTTGCACGCTCTCAATTCCCGGTTGGCTGTCGCCTGCTGCCTCGTTCTTGCAGATTGAGGTCGAGCAGCCCACGGGGAACGTGGATGCCGAACTTCTGACGGTGAAGAAACCCGAGGATCGCATCTGCCTCGAAATCCCGAAGCGGACGCTGAGCAAGGTCGGCTGTTCCACTCTGCACTTTCTGTCTACGCGGAAGCAGGCCAACTATCGGATTGAGCAGATCGCTCGGAAGTATGGGCTGTTCAAACGCAACGACGATGCAACCAACGAAGCCTTGGTGAACCTCGTCTTTGCCTTCCTGAGCGGGGCCGACAGCCCGCTGATCACAGAGCATTTGGAGGACGAAGACGATGAATAACTCCGCACTTTCCGCAATCGTGTTCGGGGCGATCAAGTTTGCCCGCCTGCGAGCTGCTCACCAGTCCGCCACGAGATTCGGACTGGCGAGCGGCGGGCGGCATGTCCTGGATGAACTTCCCGATGACTTGCAGTCGGCAGCCCCCACCACGGACGGGGATGACTCCCGGCTCGTTCGGCAACGCGAGATCGTGCAAGGACATATCCGAGAATTCACCTCGAATCCCGTCTATTGGGAGCTGATCGAGCGGCGGTTGTTCGGTGGCGAAAGCATTGGTGTCATCGCCGAAGATCTCCAACTGCTTCCTCCGACTGCTCGCAGCACCGTCGCACGGGCAAGTCGGTATCTCGGTCTGACAGAGTAACCCGTGAGCGGTTTTGCGGCAGGAACTCTTCACTTCAAAAAAGGGGACCGTCCATCGGGGCGGCTCCCCTTTTTCTTATCGATCACCTCAGCCGTGTGTTCGAACCGCTTTCCGCCTGAATTCCAAGGGTTTCGAGTCGTTAACCAAATCGTTACCAAGCTGGTGTATGCTCAAAGAACGGTCGGAAGAGACCGAAGTTCAATGCCAAACAGAGAGAGGTTGATATGGCCAGAAAGAAGAAAGTCACAGCACCAGCAGATGCCGAAACGGGCACAGCCACGGCAGTCGCGGAGTTACCCACCCCACCGGTGAAAGCTCCGAGGAAAAAGAGATCGGCTTCGGTCAAGACGGTCGTTGCTCCTGATGAATCAGTCGTCGCTCCGGTGGTCAGCTCGGTTCAAAACATGGAGGCCGCTCCGTTTGATACTGTCGACACCACGTCTGCTCCCGCTCTCGTCGAAGCTGTGTCGACTCCGGCTGCGACCACCGCCGCCGAGGCTCATCAAACCGCCTCATCCGAAGTGCCCGAAGAGCAACTCGACCGCCCCCGCTTCCGTAGCTGGACGGTCCGCACCGCTTCGGGTTATGAGAAGCTGACTGATGCCAAACGTGGCCTACTCGTGCTGAAATTCCAAGACCGCCCCAGCGAAGACATCCTCAATACTTTGAAGGACTGAAGTGGACCCCGTTTTTTGGACCACGGGGCTAGATGGAAAGAGGGGTTGGAATCGGGGACAACTTGGGGAGTCGTGGTTGGTTCTCTGAAGGTCCGATGAGATGGCACGTAAGCGTCGGTTGTTTGAAGCATCATTCAAGGCTCGGGTGGCGTTGGATGCGGTGCGGGGGCTCAAGACGGTGAGTGAGTTGGCGGCGTTGCACAAGGTGCATCCGTCGCAGATCACAGCTTGGAAGAAGCAGCTCTTGGAGGGTGCGGGGACGTTGTTCGAGGGACCGGCGTCGAAGGCGGACAAGAGCGATGAGCCGAGTGCGTCGGAGTTGTATGAGCAGATTGGTCGGCTGAAGATCGAGCTGGACTGGGTCAAAAAAAAAGTGGCCGAGTACGGTGTCTGAGAAGCGGTCGTGGATCGAGGTGGGTGATGAGTACTTGAGCGTGCGTCGGCAGTGCGAGCTGCTGGGTTTGCATCGGTCGAACTTGTACTACGAGGCGGTGCCGGAGAGTGCGGAGAACCTGGCCTTGATGCGGCTCATTGACGAGGAGTATTTGCGTCATCCGTTCCTGGGAAGTCGCCGCATGGAGCTGTACATGGAGAAGCAGGGGCATGTGATCAGTCGTAAGAAAGTGCAGCGTTTCATGCGGCAGATGGGGATTGAGGGACTCGCTCCGGGGCCACGGACATCGGTCCCTGGAAAGGGTCACAAGATCTATCCGTACCTGCTCCGCGACCTGAAGATCACGAGGCCGAACCAGGTCTGGGCCTGCGACATCACGTACGTTCCGATGCCCTGCGGCTACCTCTATTTGACAGCTGTGATCGACTGGTTCAGCCGACATGTGCTGGCGTGGCGACTCTCGAACAGTATGGACGTGGAGTTCTGCATCGAGGCTCTCGATGAGGCCTTGAGTCA
>JANOKO010000250.1:0-9287 GCA_031419335.1 Planctomycetota bacterium | reverse complement strand
TCGAGTACCCGCTGATCCTGCTGGGCGGCTTGCTCGGCTCATCGCACTGCGTCGGCATGTGCGGTCCCTTCGCCATGCTGGTCGGAATGAACAAGCCGACCGTCCGCGAGAACATTAAAGCTCAACTCTCCTACAGCGCGGGCCGGTTGTTCACATACTGCACTCTTGGGGCGGTCAGTGGGTATGTCGGGTTGAAGCTCGTGAAGTCCGCCCCGCAATTGCTCAATATTCCAGCCGCCCTGTGCCTGCTGGCGGGAGGGCTGTTGGTGATGGAAGGTTTGTTCGCGACCGGCCTCCTCAAGCGCCGGGGTGTCGCGGCTCCGCAACAAAGGTGCCTGATGAGCCCGTTGTTCGCGACATTGTTGCGGATGCCGGGTCTGCGGAATGCGTTCTCAGCCGGGTTAATCACCGGGATGTTGCCATGCGGATTGCTGTATGCGTTTCTGTCTCTGGCCGCCAGTACCGGAGATTTGCTGAGAGGCATGGCAGTGATGGCAGCATTCGGACTGGGGACCGTTCCGCTGATGGTCCTCACCGGAGCGGGGTCGATGCTGCTGCGACTGTCGACGCGCGAACGCCTGATGCAGGCCGCTGCGTGGTGCATCATCCTGACGGGGGGACTCACCATGTGGAGAGGTGCGGCGTTCCTGCATGCGGCGAATGCTCCGCCGTCCGAGAAGCCTGCGTGTCCGTTCTGTGCCGACGTGGAGACTCCGCCAGTCCCCCCAGTCGAGAGGCAACCATGAACTCATCACCCCAAGAGACTCGTTCGCCCCTCTCAGCTGAACCCGATGCGTCATCTCCGCAGATCGATCCATCCCTCGGTGGCTGGGGTCGGTGGAGCGACACTCGCCCGCAACACCCGAACTCGCACGTCGCCGATTCCGGTCCTGTTTTCTGGACCCGCCACAAGACGGTGATCAACTTCTGGCTCGACGCCGCGCTCCTTGTGCTGTTCCTGGTATTCGCTTGGGAACTGGCGATCCTAAGACTCACCTTTCCCAAGGGGGCTGGCGACCGCTGGAGGCTGCTCGATCACACCGCTGCCGATTGGCAGGATTTGGCCTTCAACACGTTCTGCGTGTTCTCGCTGGGGATCGTGGTGCATGTGATGTTGCACTGGTCTTGGATCGTCGGCACGATTCAGACCCGCCTGCTCAAGCGTAAGGCAACCCGCGACGACGGTTCTCACACGATGATCGGCGTTGGCGTGCTGTTCGTGTTGATCCACCTCCTGGCAGGCGGCGTCCTCTGGGCGCGCTGGGCGATCGTAGAGGTCCGCTGATATCCCGGTTGTGTGACTCACTCTCCATCGTGCGACGAGCGACGAGACGTGCTGTGCTTGGGCGTCACACTCTGTGACAGAAGGACTCACGCGAGGTTAGGGCTGTCTCACAGCATTCGTGAACTTTCGGTTCGAAGTCTCCCCTGCTGATTGGCATCGGAATTGCGGTTCTGCCGGTTGGCCTTTAACTCCCGAGAGCAACGGTGGCGTGGTGCCGTGACCCACGTGCGAAATCAGGGACTTCCAGAGAGAGCGAGATGATGTCAACGACCAAGCCCAGATCCCTGGCTCAAGATGAACGATTGCAAATGCCCGATGATCCTACGGTCGCCTCAAGGAGCATGTTCCCCGTGGAGTGTGTGTTGGGAGGCGGGCCAGAGCACGGTGCGTACTTGACTCCCGAGCAATGTCGGGACGGCTGTGAAGAAGAGATTCGCCAACTGGCATACCAGAAATGGGAAGAGTCAGGCTGCCCATCCGGAGATGGGTTCGATTTTTGGGTCGAGGCCGAACGAGAAGTGATGGCTCGATTGTCGAGTTCGGAACCTGGAAGAGGCTAGTGCCACGTCCACGCGAATACTGGGGGATCGCCTCCTTCGGGAGAGCCGCTCTCGCGAGAAAACGTCGTCCCTGGCTCGCCCCAACCTCAAGACATAGCTTGGACTGGGCACTTGAGAGTGTTCCCGTCCATGTAATAAATGTGTGAGTCAGAAGTGTGACGACTTCTGCGACTCTGGAGAGCATCACATGCTTCACGAAGTGTCCGGCGACATCCTGTTCACCAAGGCCCAGGCTATCGCGCATGGCATCTCGCCGAATGATCCATTCGACCAGGTCTTGGCGCGGGCTCTCCGCGAGCGCTGGCCGATCATGCACAAGGACTATCGCCACTTCGCCCACCAGACGCACCCCAAACCGGGGATCCTCTGGCAGTGGGGCGGCTTGGGGGTCCGCATCTTCAATCTTCTCACCCAGAACGGCAGCTTCGAGTACGGTGCCCCGTGCGGTCGAGCCAGCCTGACCAACGTCGAACACTGCCTGAAGGCCCTCAAACAGAGACTGATCGTGGACCAAATCACCAGCCTCTCCATTCCTCGACTGGCGACTGGAGTGGGGGGACTCGATTGGGAGGAGGTCCGTCCGTTGATTGATAAGCATCTGGGCGACCTGCCTATTCCGATCTTTGTCTACACGGCATATCATCACGGTGAACATGCTCGAGAACCCGCACAGTGAGGCATGCCGATGCCCCAGATGCAGTTGGACAATCGTCAGATCGATTTTGAGGAAGGCCAGACTGTCCTGGATGTGGCCTCGTCCGTGTGCATACGCATTCCCACGCTGTGCCATCACCCGGACCTGTCGGGGGGCGGATCGTGCCGCATCTGTCTGGTGGAGGTTGAGGGAAGCGAGCATCTGGTTCCGGCCTGCCAGCATGTGGCCACCGAAGGGCTTCGGTTGCTGACGCAGTCTCCGTCCGTGGTGGCTGCGCGGCAGATGGTGTTGCGGATGCTGACCAGCCAGGGCGGCTTTCGGGCGAACGGTGTGAATGCCCTGCCGACGGAGTTCGACCGACTGCTGGTGGAGTACGATGTCGATCCGCCGCAGGACATTCCGACACGGTATGCGGTCGACTCGGACCCCAGTCCTTTCCTGCATGTGGATCTCAACCAGTGCATTCTCTGCACGCGCTGCATCCGGGCCTGCGATGAGGTGCAGGGGCGGTTCGTGTGGGGCCTGGCTGATCGCGGGCATGAGTCGCACATCGTGGCCGGGGCTGGTGTCACGCTCGATGAGGCAGCCTGCGAAGGGTGCGGGGCATGCGTGACGTATTGCCCGACGGGGGCGCTCTCGGACCGCCTCGCGATTGGACTCCCGGTCCCGGATCAGAAAGTCATGACGACGTGTGCGTATTGCGGTGTCGGGTGCCAATTCGATCTCAATGTGATCGACGACCGCGTGGTACAAGTGACTTCGAACCCTGCGGCTCCGGTCAATGGGATGCACTTGTGCGTCAAGGGGCGCTACGGGTTCGACTACATCCACCACTCTGACCGCTTGACCCGCCCGCGCGTGCGACGCGAGATTCTGGAAGGCCGACCGCGTGTACCAGATCAGCCTCGCGGTGAGTGGGTCGAGGTTGATTGGGACCAGGCCCTCGACCTCCTGGTGCGGCGGTTTGTCGCGATCCATCAAGAGAGCGGTCCCGACAGCCTCGGTTTCCTCTCGTCCGCCAAATGCACCAACGAGGAGAACTACCTCGTTCAGAAGCTTGCCCGGCAGGTCTTCGGCACGCACAACGTCGACCACTGTGCGCGGCTGTGCCACTCGTCGACGGTGGCGGGATTGGGGATGGCCATCGGGTCAGGGGCGATGAGTAACTCGCTCGACGATGTGGCCGACCACGCCGCCGTGCTCTTCGTGATCGGTTCCAACACCACCGAGCAGCACCCCGTGTTCGGGTCGATGCTGCGGCAGGCGGTGCTGCGTCGCGGGGCGAAGCTGATCGTGGCCGATCCCCGCCGGATCGATCTGGTCGACTTCGCGACACTCCATCTGCGGCTCCGACCAGGGACGGACATCGCCCTGCTGAACGGGATCATGCACCTGATTCTCAAGCATGGTTGCCAGGACCGGGAGTTTATCGCCCAACGCTGCGACAACTTCGCAGCTGTCGAAGAAGCGGTGGCCGCGTATACGCCGGAGCGAGTGGCTGCCATCACTGGAGTGGCCATCGCTGATCTGGAACAGGCCGCCGAACTGCTGGGCACTCAGCGTCCCACAGCTGCCATCTGGGCGATGGGGATAACACAACACATCACCGGCGTGATGAATGTTCTCGCGCTGGCCAACTTGCAACTGATGCTCGGGAACTTCGGCGTCCCTGGCAGCGGTGTCAATCCGTTGCGAGGCCAGAACAATGTGCAGGGGGCCTGCGACATGGGAGCCCTGCCGAACTTGTTTCCTGGGTATCAGAACGTGACCGACTCACTCGTGCGAGAGAAGTTCGCGCGAGCTTGGGAGGTGACGGGCACGCCGGTCGAACTCCCTCAACACTCGGGGCTCACGCTGACTGAGATGATCCAGCAAGCCGGAACGCGGAAGCTGCGGGGCCTGTTCCTCATGGGGGAGAACCCGGTACTCACCGACCCCGACTCGGCCCATGTGCGGGAGTGCCTCGCTGCTGCTGAGTTCGTGGTGCTGCACGAGATCTTTCCGTCTGCGACCTCGGAGTTCGCGGACGTGCTGCTGCCTGGGACGACGTTCGCCGAGCGAGACGGCACGTTCACGAACACCGATCGCCGCGTGCAACTGGTCCGCCAGGCGATCCCGCCTGTCGGTGAGTCGCGGCCGGAGTGGCAGGTGCTGGCCGAACTGGGAACGCGGTGTCTGGTACGACAAGGCCGCACCCCGTGCGGCCCCGCAGCGAGTTATGCATACACCAGCCCCTCGGACATCATGGACGAGATTCGCACGCTGACCCCATCCTATGCGGGCGTGTCGTTTGACCGACTCCAGCGAGGCGACCGGCTCCAGTGGCCAGTCCCCGACCTCGACTCGCCGGGCACGCCGATCCTGCACCGTGACAGATTTCCCAACGGCAAAGGACGGTTCCATCCCGTCGAGCATCTCGATCCGCACGAACTCCCAGATGCCGAGTTCCCGCTGTTGCTCACGACCGGTCGCGTACTCTACCACTGGCACGCGGGTGAGATGACGCACCGCAGCTTCGGTTTGGAAGCGGCCTGCCCTGAGCTGCTGGTGGAAGTCTCCCCCGTCGATGCACACCGGCTCGGGATCGAGTCTGGGCAGGCGGTCCAGCTGGAGTCTCGTCGCGGTCAGATCACCGCGAGAGCCTGCGTCACCGACCGCGTGGCTGAGGGAGTGGTGTTCGCGAACTTTCACTTCGCCGTGCCGCACAATGCCAACGAGTTGACACACTCCACCTTGGACCCGGTGGCCAAGATTCCGGAGTACAAGGTCACGGCAGTTCGGGTGGCGAGAGTCCCCAGTGTCGGCGATTTCTCCGAAATCGGTGGTGCGACTCTCCCGTCCATTGGCAGCTTGTGAGTCACATGGCAGTGCAGTGAATAGGATGAGTCGAGTGGTGAGCGGCACTGGAGAGTGGGACACGTGCCCCCGATCAA
Source organism: Planctomycetota bacterium (assembly GCA_031419335.1). Lineage (GTDB taxonomy): Bacteria > Planctomycetota > Planctomycetia > Planctomycetales > Planctomycetaceae > TH-plancto1. Next base: position 3,854 of record JANOKO010000250.1, on the reverse strand, counting down.
GTGACTCAACGACGATCGTGTTCACAACACTGGTCACATGGTCCCAGGCGATTTCGGAGAAATCGCCGACACTTACTTGGGCACAAGATTTGCCTGATCTGCGACCACTTCCGCAGGTCGTGGACCCTGAGTGGATGCACTGTGCGGGAGTGTGCGGTAACGGCACACGACGCCGTCAGTCACGCACTCCGGTCGACTGTGACAAGCGAGGATAGCATGACCACTTGGATTCTCATTGCCGACCGGGGAAGGGCTCGGGTCTTCGCGCGAGTCCCAGACGAAGGGCGCTGGACCAAGGTCGAGAGCTTCGACTTCCCCGAGGGGCGGCTGCGATTCGGAGAGACACAGTCTGATCGGCCATCGCTGAACATCTCTCAAGGCGAGAATCGATACGCCCCCGAGCCGCATGCCGATTTCCGCCACACCACAGCTGCAGCCTTCAGCAAGGAGTTGGTGAGCTATCTGGAGCAGGCGAAACTGGAGAAGCGTTTCGACTTCTTGTGGGTCGTGGCCCCGCCGCTGTTCTTGGGGGAGTGGCGGGATCATATGACGCACACTCTGAAACCGCTGGTGAGACGAGAGTGGAAAAAGGATCTAACGAACCTGCCCGACTCAAGGGTCCAGACAGAAGTCGAGGGTCTGGTGGAACAGGACGAGTCGCTGTGAGGCGTGTAGAGCCTCGAAGTGTGTCGTCTTTTGCTCCGCGAGTGAATGTCTTTTCGCGTAGCAAAAGCGACATTTCTGGCAGTGCGAGTGGGGCCTCACTTCATTCTGCTTCCCTCTGGTCATCCTCGTATCCGGTGCTGTATGTCACTCGCAACACAAGCCCGAATCCTCAACTTCCTGCTGCCAGGAGCGGGGATGTGCTTGCTGGGAAAGGGGAAGCTCGCGGTCGTCAACGGCCTCCTGGCAGTGGTCGTCCTGATCATCGCCTTCGCCCTCGGCGGCGTGTTTTCCGAGGAGATTCACTACGTCTGGCTGGTGGTCGCCAGTGGTTCGGCGGGCTGGGCACATGCTGTCGCGGTGAATCTGTCAGGAGCCGTAGAGGCCGCAAAGCCAATCGTTGGTGTGAACGAGGAACAGCCCCACTCTGTCCCGTGAATCTCATCCTGACGAGGAGTCCCCCATGACACCCTATCAAAGAATTCTTGTCCCGTGCGATTTCAGTCCCCCCAGCCAGACAGCTCTCAAGCAAGGGGCCAAGATGGCTCTGTCGACAGGGGGGGGAGTCGGACTTGCTGCATGACTTGCCCGGTCATGCCAACGGGAGCGAACCATCGGACCGCCGCGCGGTCGCCTTGCAGTCGCTCCAGCAGGCACACCCGGTAAACAGGTCTTGAAACTTAAGACACAGTTTCTCGTGCGGGAAGGAGTCTCGTCTGGCGAGTTCGTGAACGTCTCCCGCGAGTTGGCGGTAGACCTGATCATCAAGGGACGCGAGGGCGAAGTGGGCTGGCTCACATGTCAGTGCGTGTATCACAAAAGTCGGCATGCATTCACCAGGTAAGATTGTGGCGCGGCGTGAGACGGACATGGCCTTTCGAGTCTTTGTGGACAAGGCCATTCCGAACTTCCGCACGATCCGTGATTCTCGACGGCGGCATGGGGTGAAGCTCAAGTAACTGCTTGGAGGTCACCATTCACCCCTTCAACAGCGTGAATTATCACTGGGCCATTAGCAGTGAGTCCTGGCGGCACGCCTCGCGACACTCGGCCCTTCCCTGATGCGTCGAGTGGTTGAGCTCAAGTCAGTCCCCTTGGGCTTGCGCTGTGCTGCTTAATAAAGATCGTGATGAAACCGCAAAACGCCCGCAGCCGGGTCTCTGGAGAGACCCGGCTGTGGGGGATGATGGAGTGTGGTTGTGAAGGGGGCGCTACTTGCTGGCGGTCGGCACGCCGGGCACACCGGCCCGTTCAGTCTTGCGATTCGGGCTGTCATCGGCCCCGAGCGGTTCGTCACTGGGCAGTACCTGGGCCACGTCAATGCGGTTCTCTTCGCCGCCGAAGGCCGACAGATATCCCAGGATTTCCTGGTAGTGGCCGTAGACCCGCATCGAGTCGAAGCGGGTGATGAACCGGGTGCGGTCACGGCTGTTGAGGCGGGTCCAGGCGACGATGGCCTTGTCGATCGCCCCGGCCAGGACCAGAGCGTGCGTACTCTTGAGCTTCAGTTGGGACTGGAGCGGGATGTCGGGGTCGCTGCCGTCGAGAGCGAACGGCAACGACAACAGGCCGCCCGACTGGTTCTGAATGTCATCGCCGCCGAACGGCTTGTCACCGATGTCGATCGTCGCTTTGGCGTCGATGGCCTTCTCGATTTTGTCGCCCAGAGGGACGTTGTCCGGGTTGTGAGTCACCCGCCTTCGCCAGCGATCACAGTACACGAGCAGCTTGACCAGATGGTCGCGGGTCGGGTCATCGAACCCGCCGCGGTCCGACAACTCGTCATTCGCGAGCAACTCGGAACGCATCGTGAACAGGGGTGAGAGAGCCGCTGCAATGTGCAGGTTGCGGAGCGTCACGATCGCTCGCCGGAATTGTTCGTGACCGGGGTCGCCGATGGGCATGTTAGGGCCTGGGGAGGGGGGAGGAGGAGAGGAGGGTGGGGGGGTGGGAGTGTGGGAGTGGCCTGATGAAACGGACAGACTTTGGGCAGACTGGAACCATTAGGAGGAAGTGGTTTTGTGACGCACTGAATCTCTCTGTACCCCGAAGAGGTTTCACATCACAGCCCAGGGTCGCGACGCAGGATCGCACCCTGGGAAATAAGGCCCGGGGAAACCCAACCCTGAAGGGGTTGCACGCCCGCGTGATCGATGTGGAACCCCTTCAGGGTTCTCTGACGCGCGGGTCGCTCACCCAGGGTGCGCGACCTGCGGTCGCAACCCTGGGCTGTGATGTGTGACCCCTTCGGGGTGCAGAGGCCGAGGACGGATGGACCCGGGTGACGTGAGTGATGGCTGGGAGGTTCGCAGGCCAGGCGGTGCTTGAGGCGCCCTCGATCCCGGCTGTCATTGCACTCAGCGATTCGACAAACCAGAAAACCCCGTTTCACCAAGCCACCCCCCTACCCCTTCGTCGTCAAAGGGGCCACCTCGTCGACGCGGTGGTCGACGGCGGTGCGGATGCGGTGAATGAGGGCGGTTATCTGAGGGTCGGAGTCGGCGGTCAGCTTCTCGAACTCGTCGTCGAGGAACATGCCGCGCAGTGCGTCAAGTGTTGCCACACGTCCTTCTGATTGGCGGAGTCCAAGTAGCTCACCTGCTTCATCCAACTGTCGGGGAAAGGGGGCACGGGCTGTTGGCACAGCCACACCGCCTTTCGCTGCGGGGGACTTACCCTGAGAGGCCCTGGTTGCGCGGCGCTGCAAGATCTTCAGCAGCAACATCAGTGCGACCCCACCGACCCCGCCGGTGACAGCTGTGCCGCTGAGGACTCCCAGTGAGGTGAGTACCGAGATCGCCACAGGAGCCATGTCGAGAATGCGGGACCATACAAATGTCGGTCTGGCAGTCACCGCAGGCGGTACGGGAGCAGTGAAGTCCGGTGCGGGCGGTGAAGTGAGAGGAGTCTCTAGAAGGAGGACTGGCGGGGGGGCGATCAGCGGCACCATTGGCTCGCGAGGGATTACCGGGAGAGTCGCGGCAGGGGTCACGAGCGGAGTGACCAACTCCTCCAACCCGAGTTGCCGCAGCAGCCACTCCGGACCGAGGTAGCCCTCGACTCGCCGACCGGGCGTCGTGAACACCGGGACGCTGCGGATACCCTGTTGGGCTGCCAGTGATTGAGACTGGTCGACATCTCGAATCACGAGTTGGAACCTGGAGTCCAGTCGGGTGCGGAAGCCCGAGGTC
>JANOKO010000249.1:0-4245 GCA_031419335.1 Planctomycetota bacterium | reverse complement strand
CTTGTACCCGGCCTTCCGCCAGCGCTCACCGATGCGGGCCGTCTCGTCCCCATTTTTGCCGAACAGAATCGACGCATACGCCAGAATTTTGTCGTGCCGTTTCCCTCCCAGCAGCCGGTGAATCGGCTCGCCGTAGTGCTTACCCTTGAGATCCCAGAGGGCCATATCGATCGCGGCCATTGCCGTGATCGGCACCGACCGCCGCCCCGCATACATCATCCGACGGTACATTTTTTGCCAGAGTCGGTCCGTCTCCAGCGGGTTCTCTCCGATCAGGAGTTGTCGCAGCCCGGTGGCGATATTGTGACTGAACGGAGCGTCAATAACGGCTTTCACCATCTCAGGTGATGAGTCGGCTTCGCCAATCCCTTCGAGTCCGGTGTCGGTCCGCACTCGAACCAGAACTGAGTCCTGGCTACTGGCGGTTTTGGCCTCGACGCTCTTGATGCGCAGAATCTGGCAGACAATCTCGGTGATCTTCAAAGGTACGCTCCGGTGGGGAATGGTGACTCTGTACAGCAGTCGGTCAGTGGCGTATCGACGGCTACGCCCCGACGATTTCCAGCACTTGCCTGAGATCGGTCAGTAGCCGATCGGGGCGGTACAGGGGGTTCTTCAAGTCGGCTGAAGAGAGTTCTGTACACGACTCATCGACAACCATGAGTCCGGTGCGAAATCCGACCTGCTTCGCCATGCCCAGATCGTCGGTCAGCCGGTTTGTCAGGTACAAGACTTGTCCCGGTTCGAACCCGCGGGCTGCACAGCGAGCCGAGACCGTGGCGTAGAGCGAAGGGGAGGGCTTGCGGACTTCGAGTTGATACGACAACCCCGACAGCTCGGGCGAAAACAACGCGGCCAGGTTCCCTTCGCCCCCTTGCCGCCGCATCGCGCGGACGAGTTGTGCCAGCGTAAATTGCTGAACATCATCGAGAAGTCCCTGGCGAATGCCTGCCTGGGGCAAGCGGGCCAACGTCTCGGCACAACCGTCCAATGCCTCGGTCCCTTGTAACATCGCATGAAAGAAATAGGCCATCTTCGCGGCCAGTCCCTCCAGCCCTCCATAGATGCTCTCGTCCCAGTTGTATTCGTTGCGCTGTAGGCGTTCGATCAGCTTGGCCCAGATCACAGCCGAGTCGATCTCGCGAGTGTCTCCCTTGTGTGTGGTGGCGACCATGCGGAGTTCTTCGACAATGCTGTTGTATTGCTGCAGCATGTATTCCCACGGCTGTCCCGGTTTGCGGGACATGTTGTACCACATCTTGAATTCTTCGATCGTTTTTTGCAGAGCGATCTGCATCCGGAGTTCTTGCGGATGCTGATGCAGCAGTCGCCCGGAGTCAATCGCGAGCAGCGTCCCGTAAACGCTCCACAGGACGACTTTCGTATCCGGCAGAGGCTTGATCGAGGGTGTCGCCTTGATGGGACGCGGTCGCGGGGCCTTGGGGAAAATCAGGTTCGACCGCTCATCGAGCAAATCGAGGTATTCGGAAAGTGTCTTTGCCATAAGGGCACAAGTGGCGGGGGAGGTGAAACGGAGCGAGGGGGCAGACGCAACAGAAGTGGGATGGGCATTGTCCCGTTGAGTTCAACAACTGACAACCGACTCGACCCTAACGGATGAGCATCGGAGAGTAGAAATTAATCCAGTCGCAAGCATCGCCGGACTCCCCGAACGAGGTTTCAATCGTCAGTGTCTTCGCCCCCGTCAGATCAACGGCAGTCTCCAGCACGATCGGCTGGTCCGCCTTGAGGGTGATCGACTTCGGCGGCTGGTCATCCACGCGGAGAGTCACAACGGTGTGTCCTTCGGCGCAGGCCGTGGCGTCGAGTCCAAATCCGCATTGGAGCCGACGAAACTCACCAGCCAGATTCCATCGCACGGTCATGCCGCTTGTCATCCCCAGGCCGAGTGGGCTTAATCCGGGCAGGGTGGTGGAGAGTTCATGCTCAACCACCGGTGTGGGGAAGGCAGGGCTCCGCAGAGGCAGCCCACGTGCATTGCGATCCATCACTACTGTGAGCATCTCTCCCCAGAGCGGGAGATGCTTCTGCTCGGCGATGTCTCGATGAGAGAGCGGTGTGACCTCTGGTCCCCAATGCGTCGCCCAGCGGACTGTCGAGCGCGGGATCGTCCACTCGATCCCCGGCATCGTTGTCAGTTTCAGGCCACCCGCTTCCTTAGTTGTGAGGGAGGTCACTGTCAGCCAGGAGTCATCGGTCATGAGCAGCATCCAACTCGTTGCAGGCCGCTGTGGAACCTCGGCCAAGTCGAGGTTGGTCAGGAATCCCGAAATCGCAGACCATGCAATGTCCTGCTGCCCCAGCGAACCCGTGAGCTGGAGTGACTGGCCCCCCATCCCGGAGACCTCTCCTGCATGATGATCTCCGTTGCGAAGCACGACGAGGTCGGACTTCTCTCGCTGGTGGATCACTTGCTGCCATTCCGATTCGTCGGTTCTCCAACTGGTTCCGGTTCGCAGTGGCTGTATTCCAACAATGAACTCAAAGCCGAGTTTCAGAACTTCACCCTGGTGTGTGAGCTGGAATTCCAGCACTTCATCGGAGAGGTGGACCGTAGTGCATCCCAGGCGATCACCATTGGTCAAGTGCAACCAGAAGTTCGGTCGGATCGGTCGGCTCGTAGGGGAGGAGATCACCAATTGCCACAAGGAGGATTGCGGAATCTGTTGGTCCAGACCGCCTATCCGCAGTATGCAGTGGCGATCATCGACTCCGATCCATGATCCCGTGAATTGCTCTCCCGCTGTGGTCCAGAGCGTGGCCAGGGGCGGGACAGGTTCGTCAGCTCGACCACTCGTCGCAGCTCCCCAGAACACCAGCAATAGCCATGGTCCCACTCGCCCCATCAGCGGCACACTTCGACTCCACAGGAGCAGTTTCAGTTGCAGCATGCTCAAGTCCCGGGATCTCGCTGCAGATCGATCACGTCACACCGCTGACTTTGAGGAGTACAACAACCGGTCACAGGACGAACAGAACGTGGGAGCCCCGCCATCGACCTGAACTTGAAGCTGAGGTGTCAAACTGACAAAACAGTGGGTACACATACCGTTATCGGTACTGGCCATCGACTCCGCCCCATAGGCATCAACCAGTCGGCGGTAGTGGGCATGGATTGATGCGGGGATCGCGGACTCAGCGGTGTTCACCTGGGCCTGAAGTTCGATTTCCTGCTTGCGGAGTTCGACGGAGCGGATCTCGAAATGGGCCGCGAATTGGTGGCGCTCGGCATCCAGTTTGGTGCGGCGAACTCCAATGCCAGCGATCTCGGCCAGGATGCGGTCGACCTTTTCCAGAAATTCCAGAATCTCGTCTTGCAGAACGGCGTTGGACGCCTGGTCAGCGGCGATCTGCCCCTTGAGGATGTCGAACTCGCGGTTCGATGCAGCCTCGTTTTGCTTGCGGTCGAGATCCTTGAGCTTGGCTTCACTCGATTTCAGATCCAGGTTCTTGCGGTCGGTCGCCGCGCGGGTCTGCTTGAGTTCATCTTCCTTGGACTTGCGATCCGCATCGAGCTGGGCCAACTGATTGTCACGAGCGCGAACCTGACGAGGTCCACGGGCCAACTCGTCCTGCACCTCCTTCAGGGCGAGATGGTGACGGTGCAGAGCGGACAGATCAACGGGGGACGCCATGCAGCGGAACTCCTGAAAACACGGGCCGGAGGTGAGTCCGGCGGGCTTGCAACAGCGAGCCTAGGGGAGACATAATACGCTTTACGACTCGCGGGCGTAACTCAGTTGGTAGAGTGACAGCTTCCCAAGCTGTATGTCGAGGGTTCGAATCCCTTCGCCCGCTTTTTGTGGTGTTGTTGGTCATCGCAAGTTTCCGTAACCCGACGCGTCAGCGAGGGCCGAGCGTAGCAAGGAATTCCGCCCAGATCCGTTGTGCTTGGTTTTCGTTCCTCAAGCTTCGGTAGGGAATTCCTCTCCCCAAGCGTTGCTTCACCGCGAGAGCGGTGGCAGCATTTAGCCGTGGGCGCAGCCCATGGACCTGAGACAAGAAAACGTGAATCAGCCGCGAAAGCGGCGGCAGGACTCGTCCTGCAGGCCATATTGGGAGTTCTCTAGATAACGCGCTGAGTGTCTGTCACCGCTTTCGCGGCTGGATCAATCGCGTACTCCGTTCCATGGGTTGGCACCCATGGCTACATGCTGCCACCGCTCTCGCGGCGAAGAATGGGCCTCGGCCGTCGCTGAGGGAAGGCGACAATCCCCAGTAACC
>JANOKO010000248.1:0-1054 GCA_031419335.1 Planctomycetota bacterium | reverse complement strand
ACCCGACCTCGGAAACCCTGTCGGCTTCAGAGCGGAGTGTCCATGTTTGGAGTGAGAAGTACAGTTGAACGTAGGTGGCAGAAGATGAGACTGATCGCGAACGAATGGCTCGGGTCGATTCCCCTCTTCATCTGCGTTCATCTGCGTTCATCTGCGGCTTACAGACATTGCGGCATTACGCACTGTGGTGAATGTCGGTTCATCCGACTATGTTTGGGGTGCCCCGTGAGCGGGGTGGTTTTTATGGCATTCCTCCGATGTCCCATGATTGCAAGGGAATCGCGTGATCAGCAGCAATGCACCCGCCAGGAGTACGGAGGCAGGCACTGCTGGGAAGCCACCTGCCAAGGGATTTCCTGGCCGCCGATGGTGCTTATGGAAAGGGTTCGGTGACGAAATGGGTTTGATACCAAGTGACAAGGGGATGCGTCCTCCTGCGGCCCAACGGGCCAGTCATCGTCCAGCCAGGGCTGATGGCCCTGGTCCACGATCACCCACGCGACACAAGCCCCAACGGGGCGCACATTCGGCTCGTCAAGCTATTGTAGGAACAGTCAGAACAGAATGGCCGCGCCTTCAGCCCCCTGGAATTCAAGGCGAGCCACTGCCCGGGGCATTGCCCCTGGCTGGACGAATGGGTGGCCCGTGGGGTCGAAGGAGCTGTGCCATAAAAACGGGCCGGGCACCTTGACTTTGACAATCTTTCAAACACGGTTGACAGTGTTTCAGCAATGTGTATTGTGACATTAGGGGCGAACGTTCTTGATTCCAAGAACCCGTCTGCCGGATTTCCAAGTTTCCATTCAAAAGGGTCGTGAGATGAAAAAGTCTGCTGTCTGCTGTCTGCTGTCTGAGCCTCTTGACTAACTCTGCGATGGCTCAAGGGTCTGGTGGGGGCGGTGGGTCTGGAGGCGGTGGAGGCGGTACTGTCCAGACCTATCCGACGAGTGCTCTTCCAGCGACAACGTATTCCGGCACCAAGCCAGCCACGAGTCAAATTGAGATTTACGTAGTTCGCTATCAGTTTGTTGGCAACCCGCCTCAGTACCAGGCA
>JANOKO010000247.1:0-6140 GCA_031419335.1 Planctomycetota bacterium | reverse complement strand
GGCAATTCGTAGCGATCTGACTGACCTGCACGATCAGAGCTAAACCTTTGGCCTGATCAGCATCGAGACTGATCAGGGCGATATCGGGTTTGGTTTGTGTGACCAGATCGGCAAAGAATTCATAGCGCGAACATTCCGCCTCCAGCCAGACGCTGTCGATGCCCAGCAGAAGGTTTTTCACCGACCCGCGTGAGCCATCGTTGGGATCGACAATTGCGAGTCGAACCACGTTGCTCATGATGACATCCTTGGATTAGCAGGAACTGACGACAGGGAAAACCCTGTTCTCGGCGGGCGGGGGTGAAGATCCCATGCGCCACTCTCCCGATCGTGAATCGTTCGAGGGGACCATGAGCATTCAAGGATCGGAGGACTTGTGTTCAGGGAGCCAGTCCCCGAACTTTGTTGGGGGCCGGGACGCTCACCTTGTTTCGGCTCGTGGGACGGGCGCTGTTCTGACGTGGAGGTCCGATCAGTCCCGGAAGCTCGGCACTGCTGGCCTCTTCTACGGACGTAGAAGAGTGGTCGGACAGACCTGCTCGGCCAGGGGCTTGCTGCCGACGTGTCGATTCTGGAAGCTCACGGCGGATGGGAATTCGATACGGATCCCCGTTGGCCTGAATGACTCGCTGGCCCTCCGATCGTCCACTCATGGTCTGAATTTCGACTGCCGGTGGATCGGTCGGAATGACGACCTGCTCGGGGGGCGAAGTTAAGTGCAATGGAGCAGAGGTCGCAGCCGCTTCGCCCGGAGCACAATGAGCAGGTGAACTCTGGATCATGCCGGGCATCGCACCTCCATAAGCCATTTCGCCGGGCACGCCGTTTTCGCAGCCTTCACAGTCCGAACCATAGCTGGGAACTTCGAGCATCCCATCCAGGAAGAGTTCTTTGGAGGTCGGTTCGTCCTGCATCCACCCAGGTGCATCATGTGGCACTTGATCTGGACGCAGCGCACCGGCCATCTCAGGCGTCACCATGATGAGGAGTTCCGTCTCGCCCACTTCATGCGACTTGCGACTGAAGATCGCACCAATGATGGGGATTTCGCCAATAATCGGCACCTTGGTGGAAGTCGTGATTCTCTTCCGAGAGATCAGTCCCCCAATCATGATCGTTTCGCCAAAACTCATTTCGACCTGAGTGTTGACCCGGCGGGTGTTGATCCCGGGGACCACAAATCCGTTGACATTGACCGCACTGCTAAAGTCCCGCTCGCTGACCTCGGGGGCGATGTCTAATCGGAGTCGCCCATTTCCCAAGACAGTCGGAATGGCTTCCATCCGCACTCCGAATTCGCGGAATTGAATCGAGACGCTGCCCACACCACCTGGAACCAGGATGGGGAATTCGCCACCGGACAAGAGGGTGGCGGGGCGTCCGCTGGTCGTTGTCAAAGTCGGCTCAGCCAAAGTCTTGGCCAGCGCTTCAGTCGTCAGCGCATCGATAAAACCCTGGAACCGATCGGATGACCCCGTGAGGGCGAACTGCATCGGCAGACTTCCCAGCGAAGTCGCGTTGACCGTGGGGGTCGGCGGTCCGCCAAACGGCACGGCCATCCCAGACAGGGGAGCCAAGCCCCCGACACTGTTCGCGAAAGCGTATCGCTGGCCAGAGGCCACAAAGTTAAATCCCAGTTGCTTCAACTTGGACCGCTGGACTTCCAAGATCTTGACATGCAGTTGAACGACATTCACACCACCCACCTGCATTTGATTATGGACAATGGGATACATCTGCCGGGCGATGGACATGATCTGCGGAATCGCTTGGGGTTCCGTGACCCAGCCTCGGATTACGACGCTGTCGCGGAGGGAGATGACTTCCAGAGCCGATCCGGGAAACAGCCGCAGCAGGTACGCCTTGAGTTCTCGGACATCTCCTTCCACGAAGACATCGATCGTAAAGACCGCGCCAGATTCGTCTTTGACCGACAGCGACGTGACTCCTGTGGTCTCTGCACGCAAGCGGATTTGCGTGGGTGATACCGCACTCACGTTGAGGATTTCGGAATTGAATCCATCGACGACTTCAATCCGCTTGGAGAACTCCAGAGTCCTTGTCTGTAGATTGACAATGGAAATCTTGCTCTGTGATGCAATGACATGAAATACGGGCTCCGAATCACGAGACTCCGCAGGGGGAGCGGGCTCGGGAGGCAGAGTCGTTTGGGCGTACAGGGGCATCGCAGCTGCGAACAGCAGCGCTGCCCAGGAGCAGACGGAACGAACTCCGCATCTCCAGCCACATTGCTGGGAGGTAGACATCCTTGCACCTCGAAAGAAACGACAGGAGACGGACAACGGGAACAACTCAACCTGCGAGTCGAGCCATTCCCGGAGAATCCACCGTGCTGTCCATCACTTGGTCACTGTGACGCAATCGATCCTCGATTGCGAAAACTGGTCGAGATCATTTCTGACCGGACGACCAGAGACTCTTCAACATCCCCGGAACTCCGCTGCTTTGAGGAGCAGACGCAGCTTCCGGCTGGGGGTCTTCGACATCGACACTGACCGGGTCATTGCCGCTGTAGATCTTCATGGTCCAACGCTTGTGTTTGGTGTTGTCCGCAGCGGGCTCTGCACCCGACTGGAGAAATCCCCGTACTCCCGTTGGAACCGAAGGCGTGGGAGTCGTCGCGACTGCGGGAGCAGGCACAACCTCCATTGGGGCAGGCACTGGCACGACGGGGGCGACCTCGTCATCGCCTGAGATCAATCGACTGTGGTCGTATCCTGGAACGTCATCGTTTCCGATGGAACGCTCCAAGTCCTCCATCACTTTCGAGTTGATGCCGTTGATGTTGTTGACCTCATCATCCTCGGGGTGACGAAGGCTCAAGGAGAGAACTCCCTTCGACTGGGCCACCTTGACGAAGCTGTCCTGCTCGGGAGTCACCACGAGAGAGACGTTCCGAGCCCGTTGCTCGTTCTTGCCTTCCTCACTGACTTGTGTTTTGTTTTCACACGCAAAGACCGCAATACACTCCAGAAGCACTTTGGTGGTGGTGATTCCGCCTCGTGACTGATAAGTGACTGTGACATCGACCTTGTCGCCTGGACGGAGCAGACCGCTGTGCGTGTGTGCATCGGTGGCAGGAAAGGTGAAGACCCGCATCCCCTTGGGAATCTGCGACGAGGCACTGTATTGCCCCTTCTCGCTCAGTTTGGATTTGCGAATCGGATCACCTGCCACAATGGAAATCGTGGCTGCGCGTTCATCGTACTCCTCGGGCTTCTGGACCACGTCGTCCTTCAGTGCCACCAAAGTCGTCTTTGGCACCTCCTTGAGCGCGACGTTTTCTTGGGTGAGACGTTCGCCAGGTTTGATGTCCTTCAGGGCCATCAACACCTTGCGGGTCTCGATGACGACTTCCTTCTGGCTGCCCTGCATCGCCTGCTGGACTCCCAGCATCGCGACGAGGCCACACCCGATGGCGACAGCCAACAACATCAGTGCCTTGGGTTTCATGTCAGTTTCTCCGAGAGGTGACCTGAGACCAAGTCGTTCCCGAAGTCGAATGACATTTCGACCCGTGAACAACATCGGCTGGCTCAGGACTCCCACTTCACATTATGCGGGTTGTGACGATTCAAATGATCGGAACGACTCTGCCCGATCCCATGACTCTCCGGTCGATTCACTCTGTTTCCGGTGTCTGAATTCCCTGACACCGGGGCATCGGCAGAACCTGCCGATCTCATTGCTGTCTGACCGGTTCGGCTAGATCATCCCGGCGTAGAAGAAATAGGCGATGGATGCCACCGTCATCGGAATTCCGTAGGGCAGCAGGTACATCCGAGGTTTCCGCTCGGCCGCGATTTCCGCCAGCTTCTTCGGATCGCGAATGGTGGTCCATTCGTGCCAGATCATCAGCGACTGTCCAAAGTGCTTCTTCCACTCACCAGAGTAGGCCACCATCATCAGGGCCATGATGGCTCCGGTCACGACGGTCCAGAGAAAGGCATTGAACGCCACTTCCCACCCCAGCCAGGCTCCCAGCCCTGCCATGAGTTTGACATCGCCTGCACCCATGCCACCCACAGCATAGATGGGAAGCATCGTGACCAACCCCATGACCATCCCCAGCAGCGCCCAGCCCAGTCCTGGAAACCCGCCGACACATGCGCCGTAGATTAAGCCAGTCAGGACCATCGGGAAGGTCAACCAGTTCGGCACACGCAGTTCTTTCCCGTCAATCCAGGCGGCCCAGATCATGACCACCGCGACAAGCTTGACGTGCCAGTTGTCGACGAGAATGTTTTGCCAATCCATGAGTTCGAGCCTTTCAGATGAGGGGGAATCTGTTCATCTCAGTCCTGGGGCGTCCTGCCCGTGGATGGATTGAGACGGAGTTTGGATGCGATTCGTACATCTCTTGGAGGATTACGGATGTCCCATGCCAGTCAGGAACCACATGAGGCTCGCACTTGCCAAGGATGCCGCACCCAACAGAGGCGTGAGTTCGAAGGGCAGCCAGAATGGGATCACGACCGACTCCTGTTGAACGGGATTCCGCGTGGCGATCGCTGGCCATCGAGGTCAGACTGCCAAACACGGAGTATTCAAACCTAGGTCGGGCGGGAAAGAGGTCAAAAAGTTCTTTTGAAAATCGGAAGGATTTCACTCATCTCTGCACAGCGATGTTGGGTCGGGCCAGGGGACTGATCGACCGAGACACTCTGGCGGTCGGGCCGTCTTGGTCACTGTCATGCTGGATGTGAGGATTCCCACATCAGTTCTCACCCACAATTTACGGAATCGTGCCGTCGATGTTATCGGAAATGATGTTGAAACTCTCTTTGGCGTTATTACCGACGGCTTTGATCGACACAATGCAGACGATCAGAATCAAGGCCAGCATCACGGCGTATTCCACCGCGGCCGGACCGTCGTCGTTCACCATGAATCGCTTGATGCTGACCCACATGGGTGTGTTTCCTGGTGCGGTCGGTTCGGTGACATCGTCTGTAGAAACCAGTGTCAGAGACCCCAGTTTGACCCGGTTCTCATGCCTGCGGATTGTGATGTACCCGCGTGGTCAGACCCGCTCTCGTGAGCCAACAACACGTAGTACAAAACCTTATTTCCGACTGCCATGCAGTCAACTCATAAACGCTGAATACCGAGATATTTTCCAGAGTGTTCGCGGACAGAATCGATCGGCAACCGGATTCGCCAATCGCACTTTCCGGTCCGAACTCTGCCTCTCCAAACGAACAACCGCCCGACAGGGCCGAAACCCCAGCGGACGGTTGAATTCGATGGAACCACTGACGACTAGAGGCTGCCGCCCAGGCCGTTGGCGGTGCTCAGATCGTCGCCGATGGCGTCGAACGTGGCGTTGGCGTTCGTTCCGACAGCCTTGACGGCGGTCAGGCAGACGATGACGATCAGGGCGAGCATGACCGCGTACTCAACTGCGGTTGGGCCATCTTCGCTCTTCAGAAACTTCTTGATGCTGACCAACATAACTCTGTCCTCTCTCGAATGACGGCTGCGGTGTCTCTCACGCACCGCAACCCACTTGGGCCGATTCAACAACGGGGAACATCCCCGCCCCTCCACGGCCCCATTTCCCATGGGAGCGAGTCCACCTGTTTCCAAGTGGACAAGGTTCCGTTCGTGTTGCCTGATCTGTGGGATGGGGCGACAACTGGCAGAACACACAATGCTATGTCAGGTTGGCGATCATGCGTCCTATTTTTTTCCAAATTTCAAAGAACTCCTGATCGATCCAATCGGCGTGTGGCTGACATCGATCCCGCAATGGGTGATTCGCTACAGTGCGTTCACTTGTTCAGCATGGCCCTCACGCAAAGGATTCATCGTGTCATCAGCTCTGCCCGATATGGCTCGTCAACTTGGTCTCGAATTGCATTCCGTGGCGATGCTGCGTTCGACATTGGGGCTTCTCGGATGGGATGAACAGACCGTGATGCCTTTCGGGGGGGCCGAGCACCGCGCGAATCAATCAGCGCTGATCGCGGGATTAGCCCATGAGCGAGCGACCCGCCCCCGGATCGGTGTACTCCTGGATGAATTACGTGACGAGTCAGCTCTGGGCGGGCCGGACTCGATGATGGCGGCTAACGTCCGCGAGGCGCGGCGGAAGTACGAACGATCGATCAAGCTCG
>JANOKO010000246.1:0-1262 GCA_031419335.1 Planctomycetota bacterium | reverse complement strand
ACCGCCCTTGTTGGTCTTGGTGACCATACATTCGACATCCATGCCGACCTGCAGGGCGTCCCAGTCCCCAGTGACTTTATTCGTGCTGCGTGGCAGATTGCAGGTGATGAGTCCGGCAGCGTCGTCGAACTTGGCGACGATCACGTCGATCGGCTCACCGACCACGGGCGGCCGTTTTGGCGAAAACTGGCGCGAGCTGACGACGCCGGGGATTCGCTGCTTGAGGTCGATGAACACGTCATCGCCATTGAGCGACTGGATGATGCCCGAGACCTTCGTCCCCTGGGTCAGGCCGACTTCTTCAGTGGCCAGACCGGCGTGCGGCACCGGGGCCACTGCCAGAATACCAGAGGCCACCTCGCCGCTCTGCATGACAGCTGTCAACTCGGCTTCGAGGTCGCCCTCCAACACTTCCGTGCGGGGGATTTCGATGGGCTCGACTCGCGGGGCCGGGGCTGCGGCTTTTGCCTTTTGCTCCCGAGCAACCTGCTCCTCGATCAGGGCGTCCATGTCGACTCGCGGGCTTTCGCCTGGATTGAGCGACGGGACCGCCTTGAACTGAGCCGGGTCAGCTGTCGGATTCATCCGCACGCGAGGAGGAGTCACCTCCGACGCGGAATCCGCGGGCACCGGCTCACTCGCCACCGTTTCCGGTGGCACAGGTTCAGGCGGCGCGGGCTGAGCCTCAGCTCCCGCTGAACATTGAGAGGGCGGGGCAACATCCTGTACGGGAGTGTTTTCTGATACCAAAGTCGATCCTTGACTTGGCAGATGTTCCGTAGACATCCAGTGATTCCGTGACAACAGCAGACATGAGAGGAGAGGAGGGAACGGTTTATCAACCATTCCCGATGTGGCTTGGATTGTAGCGTGGCGTCAATGCCGTCGAAAATCCCCCACAGGCAGAATCTGAAAACATTCATCAAGCCGTTTTCGACGAGCATTGAGCAGTGTCCCGAGCTTACCCGGTCGGTTCGAGCCGCTGGGAAGCGGTCAGTTCAGGATTTGCTCTAACAGTCCCCTTAACTCTTTGTCACTCGCTTTACCCCTTCCGGTCTGGCGACCGGTGAGACCGTTCAAATTCTCCGAGGCCGAGGCATCTACCGAGTTGAGCAGTGCCAGCACTTGCTTCAGGAATCGTCGCTCGGCGGAGAGATTGCCTTTTGAGTACTCGATCGAGGCCCGTCTCAGCAGCTTCTGGTAGGGCTCTAGCTCTGCCGAATCTTTGCCATAGAACGCCACAAGCTCGGACCGGGAGAACG
>JANOKO010000245.1:0-4507 GCA_031419335.1 Planctomycetota bacterium | reverse complement strand
CCGCTGAAGGTGTTCATCCTGGCCGGGCAGTCGAACATGCAGGGGCATGCGGCCATCTCGACGTTTGATTCCATGGCCGATGACCCGAAGTCGGCACCGATCCTCAAGGAGATGTGGAATGCCGACGGCACACCACGGGTGTGCGAGAAGGTCTGGATTTCGTCGATCGGTTGCCAAGGAGATGCCTACACGGACCTGACCGAGCGAACTGGCAAACTGACTGCGGGTTTCGGTGCTCCGGAAGATAAGATCGGACCGGAATTCACGTTCGGCATTTACATGGAGAAGGCTCTCGATGAACCGCTCCTGATCATCAAGACCGCCTGGGGTGGCAGAAGTCTGCACACGGATTTCAGGCCACCCAGCGCCGGGCCATACGTCTGGAGTGACTATGAGTGGGCTCAGTGCAAGGAGCGCGGTGATGACCTTAAAAAGTACAAAGCGGAGAAGCTCGCAGACACAGGTGTGTTCTACCGCCACATGATCACTCATGTGCGGAAAGTGCTGGCGGACATCAAGCGGGTGGTGCCAGACTATGACGAGAAGCAGGGCTACGAGCTCGCTGGTTTCGTCTGGTTTCAGGGGTTCAATGATTTGGTCTCCGACTGGACGTATGACAAGCAGATGGAACCCGGCGGGTATGACCTCTACGCTGATCTGCTGGCCCATTTGATCCGCGATGTGCGCAAAGATCTGTCAGCTCCGAAGATGCCGTTCGTGATTGGTGTCATGGGCATCGGCGGTTTGAAAGAAGACAAGACAGCACCGCAGATGTATTTCCGTCAGGCTCAGGTCGCTCCGACGTTGCTACCGGAGTTCAAGGACAACGTTGCGGCTGTGCACACAGCGCAGTTCTGGGATGATGAGCTTGCCGCTATCGAAGAGAAACACGGTAAGGTCTCGCAGATGGAATACCTGCTCCGCGTGAAGGACAAGAACGCGGCCAATAAAGACGGCCACATGACCGAGGACGAACAGCGAGAGTACCTGAAGAAGTACGAGGCCGAACTCATCACGCCCGCCGAAGCTGCGCTGTGGACACGTGCGGCCTCCAACGGTGGCTACCACTATCTCGGTGCCGCCAAGATTCTGGCACCAATCGGCAAGGCCTTTGCCGAGGCGCTTGTTGCAATCCATGCTGAGCAGAAGAACTAGCTTGGATTCCGAGGCTGTCTTCAGTGGCACAGACAGGAATGTCTGTGCCACTGAGCAGTGGGGCAGACATTCCTGTCGCCCTTCTCGCTGGGTACGATTTATGAAGCTGCCTGAATTTGGACAGAGCCACCATCGCGAGAGCGGCAGGCAGCAGCCTGTCGAGGCCCTCTCCCACGATCCAGCGTCTGCCCCAGGGACACGCCTCGGCAGGCTGACGCCGTGCCGCTCACGCAGAGACGACAGCCTGTCATTTTTCACACTGATGCCTTTAACGTGGCGAAGCCCAATTAACCAGAGCCAAGATGCCACTTTTTCCGGATGCGACCTCACATGACGCGAATCACCATTGTCGCCAGCCTCATCATCGCGGCAGCCCTGGCAAATCCTGCCCCGGCTGCTGAGGATGGCCAGCTGAACGTTCCTGACTTCACCACCGGCGAGACAATCCCTGCCGATGCCAAGCACGATTGGAATCTCGGGCCTACGGGGCTGCGGGGGTGGATGTTTTGCGATCAGATGGTGACCACTGATGCCCGCCAGATTTCCATTACGAAAGTGGAGCAGGGTTCTCCCGCCGGTGGCCTGTTCCGCGTCAGAGATGTGATCCTCGGTGTGGGGGGTAAGCCATTTGCCTATGACCCCCGCACGGAGTTGGGCCAGGCACTCACGACTGCCGAATCTCAGGCGGGCGGCGGGAAACTCTCGCTGACTCGCTGGCGAGCGGGCAAGAAGGAAGAGGTCGTCCTCCAACTTCCCGTGCTGGGCAGCTACAGCCCCACAGCGCCTTATGACTGCCCTAAATCGAAGCGTATTCTGGAGCAAGGGTTCCAGGCGCTGGCTGTCCGCATCGCTGACCCAGCTTATCCCGAGGCCCCCAACCAGGATCCCATCACACGTTCCCTCAATGCGCTCGCTTTGTTAGCCAGCGGCAATCCAAAATACCTCCCGCTGGTCAAGAAAGAAGCCCATTGGGCGGCGGACTATTCATCCAACTCGATGCAAACCTGGCACTACGGCTACGTCATCATGCTGCTCTCCGAATATGTCATGGCGACCGGTGACCAGTCGGTCATGCCGGGCCTGCGGCGTCTCGCGATGGAAGCCGCCAACGGTCAGAGTGCGGTCGGCTCTTGGGGCCACGGGTTCGCAGTGCCTGATGGCAGACTCGGCGGCTACGGAATGATGAACTCTCCCGGATTGCCACTGACGATTTCGCTGGTGCTGGCCCGGGAGGCTGGCGTCAAAGACCCCGCGGTAGATCTGGCGATTGAACGCAGTGCGAAGTTGCTGCAATTTTACATCGGTAAGGGAGCTATTCCCTATGGCGACCATCACCCGTGGATCGAGAACCACGATGACAATGGCAAGTGCGGCATGGCCGCCGTCTTGTTCAACCTGCTCGGTGAAGCCAAAGGCGCGGAGTTCTTCTCGCGCATGAGCGTGGCCTCTCACGGACCCGAACGCGACACCGGGCACACCGGCAATTTCTTCAACATCCTGTGGTCCATGCCGGGAGTCGCTCAGTCCGGCCCCCAGGCGACCGGGGCGTGGATGAACGAATTTGGCAGTTGGTATTTTGATCTCGCGCGACGATGGGATGGCAGTTTTCCTCACCAAGGCCCTCCGGAGAAAGAGGAAGACAGCTACGCCGGTTGGGACTGCACCGGTGGCTACCTGCTGGCCTATGCGATGCCGCTGAAGAAGATTTACCTCACCGGACGCGGCCCGAGCATCACCCGCCAGCTCGACGCAGTCGCTTCGCAGTCACTCATCCACGATGGCCGTGGTTGGAGCAACAAAGATAGATATAGCGCCTATAACAAACTCAGCGCAGTCCAGCTCTTGGAACGCCTCAGCAGTTGGTCGCCCGTGGTCCGAGAGCGGGCGGCGATCGCGCTGGCCCGCCGCAAGGAGGTTCACATTCCCGCTCTGCTCAAGATGCTTGAAACTCCGCACCTCGAAACCCGCTACGGAGCCTGTCAGGCGCTGATCGCCCTTCGTGGACGGGGAGCACCGGCTGTGGAAACATTGCGGACACTGTTAGCGGACAAGGATCTCTGGCTGCGGATTAAGGCAGCCGAGGCCCTCGCTAGTATCGGCACCCCGGCGAAGCACACCGTGCCCGAACTCCTGGAACTGCTGGCTCGGGTGGACCAGGAGAACGATCCACGCGGGATGCAGCAGCGGTATCTAACCTTCGCCCTGTTTGATGACGACGGGATGCTCAACCGATCGTTGGACGGGGTGGATTCCGAGGCGCTCTACAAGGCCGTCCGGGCCGGACTCATCAATCAGGATGGCCGTGCCCGTGGCAGCTTCGTATCCGTCTATCGGAATCTCTCTTCCGAAAAGATCCAACCCTTGTTACCTGCAATCTACCAAGCGGTCATCGAGCCGGCCCCCAGTGGAGAGATGTTCGCCGACTCGATCCGTGTGGAGGGGCTTCGCCTGCTGGCGAAACATCGGATCGAAGAAGGAATGAGTGCCTGTGTCAAATACACGCGCGACCAGAATCCCTGGGATAGCCAGGAGCGGACCCCGGAATTGATGAAAGTCCTGTTGTGCTACGGGGCTCATGCGAAGATGGTCGTTCCAGAACTCACGAAGATCGCTGACTACTTTGAAAAGGACGAACCGGATCTTCCTGATGAATTGATGCGAATGAAGGCCAAGTCTGTCCGAGAGACGATCCGTGCCATTAATGCCTCGACGGACTCACCCGCTCTCATCCGACTCAATTAGAGCATCGGCCAGCATTTCCGATCATGCGGAACCACCGACCTCTTGCTCATCGACAAAGCATTCCCGACAATCAAGATTCACAGTCCTGAGCATGACCTAAACTGTACTCGCGCGGACTGCATCGCGCGTGATCGCCTTCATCTTCATGATTCCCAAGCACAGTCTGGTGATTACAGGCAAGGATCGGAATGAGCCAAAGCCATAAGAGATACGACGCGATCATCGTCGGTGGCGGCCACAACGGATTGGTTGCGGCAAGCTATCTGGCGAAAGCTGGGAAAGCAGTTCTTTTGCTGGAGTCGCAAGACGAACTGGGGGGAGCCACGACCAGCGCCAGACCCTTCTCCGAATATAACGCGAGTCTTTCGAGGTATTCCTACCTGGTGTCGCTGTTGCCGGATCAGATCGTGGCTGATCTGGGGCTCCATTTCAAAACGATCGCACGTTCCGTCTCTTCCTACACGCCCTATCAACGGGAGGGACGGGAAGATGGGCTTCTCGTCTCTGCCTCTTGGGATGAACTGACCGCTAGCAGTTTCAGACGGCTGACCGGTTCGGATCGGGACGGCACTGCCTGGCGTGAGTTTTATAGGGAAATCGCCGAACTGGC
>JANOKO010000244.1:0-4896 GCA_031419335.1 Planctomycetota bacterium | reverse complement strand
ACACCACTGCGAGTAGTCCACGGTCTCCGGCGCCTTGCCGAAACCGACCTTGCCGATCGACGGGCGCGGCTTGTAGCAGGTGCCGATGGCGTACTGGATCTTGCCGAGCTTGCCTTCGCGGACAAACGCGACCGCTTCCTTCAGGCTCGGGCTCGAACGCGACTGCGTGCCGCACTGGCAGAGTCGGCTCAGCTTGGTCGACCACATGGCGGCCTGGCGACCTTCCCAGACGTTGTGGCTGACCGGCTTCTCGACATAGACATCCTTTCCCGCCTGCATGGCCAGAATCGCGATCAGCGAGTGCCAGTGGTTCGGCGTGGCGGTCGAGACGGCGTGGATCTTGGGATCGTTCAGCACCTCGCGGAAGTCCTTCACGAACTTCGGGCGGTGACCGGTTTTCTTCTCGACTTCGCCGCAGCGCTTCTCCCCCTGCTGCTCGTCGGCATCGCACAGGTACAGCATGTCGACATCGGTGCGGCCCGCGAACTCATTGATGTGCTCGCCGCCCCGGCCCCCGACCCCGATGATCGCAAACCCAATCTTCTCGTTGGGACTCTTGCTGGCCGGTTCGTCGGCTGCTTGAAGTTGGACACCATGCGAGGTCGACAGGGCAGCGGCACCAAGTGCGGCCCGCCCCAGAAATGAGCGACGATTGATCGACATGCGGAGACTCCCAGGATGAGTAAGGGCAGGCCACCGTATCACGAGGCGACCCGTGTGCGGGAATTGATGTGTGAGTCTACCGGTCAATGAAACAGATGTCACGGGAGACCGAACGTCACTCTGGACACGATTCTGTACGACTCACGTCTGAAATCTGCACCCGCTGCGCAAATGTTCGGTGGCCTGGAGACCTCTGTACCTCGAAGGGGTTGCACATCAAAGCCAAGGATTGCGACACAGTAGCGCACCCTGGAAAAAGTGGCCCTGGGTGCCCCAACCCTGACGGTTTAACACCCGCTCGCGATGTGTAGAACCCTTTCAGGGTTCGTCCTCCGCGGACGATTTCACCCAGGGTGCGCGACCGATCGTTGCGACCCTGAGCTGTGAAGTGTGACCCCATTGGGATGCAGAGGTCGGCTCGACGAAGATTGGTTTCTGTCTGACTAGGATGGCTGATGGCTGAGTGCTGAGTGCTCCCCATCGATTGCGGCTGTGCCGCGCCGGGTTCATCTGCGGCTCACCAACATTGCGGCATGAGGCACAGTCGTGAATTTCTGCCGCTGCCGACTTTCCTGATACACACACTGCCGATGAGATCATACCCTTCGTTCAGAGCCATTTGGAACGGAATCTGCTAGTCTTTCGGATCTCGGGAAGTTGCTAGCAAGGGCAATTCTGTGTGCCTAGAACAGGGTGTTTGTGATGTCGGACCGTTCCCGTCGTGTTCCCGATTCGCGGCCACCGAATTCGAATCGGAAGGGGCCGAGTGCAGCGCGGCAATCCAGGGCATCCGCGTCAGGATCCCCGAGGTTTCGGGGGGAGGACGAACAGAAGATTTGTGGCTTTCATGCGTGCCAAGGGGTCTTCGAGCGCCGTCCGGATGACATCATTCGGATCTATCTGACCGATGATCGCACGCGGCATGTGAGCGCAATGCTCAAGTGGTGTGCAGCTCACCGACGAGCCTACAACGTGGTGGCCGCAGAGAATCTCGAACGGCTGTCGGGGTCGAGTCATCATGAGGGGATCATGATCCTGGCCCGTAAGCCGCACGGTCTGGATGACTCGGCTTTGCTGCGCGGGGTGAAAGATCAGTCACTGACGGGACCGTTTCTGTACCTCGACGGGCTGCAAAACCCTCACAACCTGGGAGCATTACTCAGAACAGCGGCCCACTTCGGGTTGTCTGCGATTCTCGGGGCAGCGAGCGATCTGCCCGAGGTGTCAGCGGCCACGGCCCGCGTCGCAGAGGGGGGGGCTGAGCATGTGCCTGTGATTGGTCTCCACTCTCCGATGGAGACACTGGCGGCAATGCAGGCCTGCGGGTTCGTGATCCTCGCCACTTCCAGCCACCAAGGGCGACCCATCTACAAGGAGACCCTCACGTCTCGCACGGTGTTTGTACTTGGCGGAGAACAATGCGGGGTGTCGGGGGAACTGCTCAAGGCTGCGGACCGTTGCCTGTTGATTCCGGGAACCGATTTGGTGGAGAGTCTGAACGTCTCCGTGGCGGGCGCTGTGTTGCTGAGTGAGCTGTACAGGCAAGTGGCGTTTGCGGCTTCGCCGCCACCGAATCGGTCCACCTCGCGTCGACCTGCGAGAGGGAAACCGCAGACTCCCAAACCTCCTCCACAGGTCTAGGGTGAGAGAGGCTTCCAGCCCGCGATTCCTGAAGACTCGCAGACGAACAGGCCCAAACCCTCACCAGGAGCGCATCATGTTCGGGTCTTCCCGCAAACGCAGCACGTTCCACTTTCCGATTACACTGAGCGCCAGCTTGATGACGCTCAACGTGACGCTGATGGTCTGTTGGATCATTCTGCTGGCGAAAGGGTCCAGCTGGACAGCACTGACGCTGGGAGTGGTGTTGTTCACACTGATTCTGGTCGGGATGTCGCTCTGGCTGGTACTGACGCTCAAGGAGATCGCACTCAATAATCGGCAGGCCAACTTCGTCGATAGTGTCACCCATGAACTGAAGTCCCCGATTGCAGCGCTGCAACTCTCGCTCGAAACCGTGCGCATGCGGCAATTGTCTACGGAACAAAAGGATCAGTTCTATAGTATGATGGAACGCGAGTTGCACCGATTGGACCAGCTGATCAACCAGCTCTTAGAAGTCGGTCGGTTGGACGCGATCGGCGAGAACGAAGTGGAGGAGGAGATCGAACTGGAGCCGCTGCTGCGAGAATGTGCGGCCGGGGCCTGCACTCAGCATAAATCGCGATTGTCAGAGGTGTTCACACTTCGTATTCCGCCGATCCGGATTCGGGCGCGGCGGATTGTGCTGCGCATGATCTTCTCAAACTTGCTGGATAATGCGGTCAAGTACGGGGGCGAACCCTCTCGAGTCGAAGTCAGTGCCCTGCTGAGTACGGGAGGACGGGTCCATCTGCGGGTGTCGAACAACGGCGCGGGTGTCCCTTACGCGGACCGAAAGAAAGTCTTCCAAATCTTCTACCGAGGGGGGAGCGAACTTCAGCGCCGGACGAAGGGGACGGGGCTGGGACTCTATATTGTTTCGACTCTCGTCCGTAAGCTGAAGGGGCGGATCAGTATTGATGATCGGGAAGATGGCCAGCCGGGGTGTGCCTTTGTGCTGGATCTTCCGGGGGTGATTATTCCTTCGGGGGATTCGTACTCGCATTCGCCCACGACACCCCTCTCACTGGAATACCCTTCCGAACGTCCCTCAACGTCAGGTCCGGCATGAGCGACCGAGAACGCATCCTGATTGTCGAAGACGAAGAATCGATTGCCGAGGGGCTGCGGTTTAACTTCGAGCAGGAAGGTTACCATCCGACGGTCGTGGGGGATGGGCGGTCAGCACTGGCGTACTTCAGCAACGACGGCGAGGGAACCGATCTGATCATCCTCGATCTAATGCTTCCGGGGATGAGCGGTTATGAAATCTGCCGGGCCATTCGCGAGAAGGATCCGCGAGTTCCGATCTTGGTTCTCAGTGCGAGATCACTCAGCGAAGATCGGTCGCATGCCTTTGACTGTGGAGCCGATCAGTACATGACCAAACCGTTCGCGCTCCCCGAACTGCTCAGCCGCGTCAAGAACCTCCTGGAGCGAAACACTCGATTGAGCGTGGGAATTGTGCCGGAACAGCCTCGGCTGGACACGTTTCGGTTCCACGATGTGGAGGTCGACTTCCGATCCTTTGAGCTGCGCCGCGGAAACCAAGTTCACCGCCTGACCACGATGGAATTCCAGTTGCTCAAGTTTTTCATCGAGCATGAGGGGGAGGTGCTCTCCCGCAGTCGCATTCTCAAAGGGGTGTGGGACCAGAATGCTGAGGTCACCACGCGCACGATCGACAATTTTGTGATGCGGCTCCGCAAGTACATCGAGAATGACCCAGCAGACCCCCGGAATTTGGTGTCTGTACGCGGGACTGGATACCGGTTCGTGGCCGACACAGACAACGCAACCACTGTCACAGAAGAGGATTACGCGCCGTGACTATTCTATGACACAATGTGACGCGAGTTTGACGAAAGTTTGAATCCGCGAAGACAGAGTGCGTCCGAAACTTATGTTAGAGTCCTGCCCGTCCAAGTCTGGCAAACGTCGCCTGACCAAGACATCGCGGCCTCCTGATTCGGAGTCAACCATGTCCAGCATTCCTCTTCCCGCTTCTTCCCCGGCCTCTGATCGCGACGATTGGCGTAAGACGAAGGCCGAGGAACGCAATCTTCTGCTCTCGACCTTTGGACGTGAAAACCTGCATTGGGGAAACGTCGACTGGGTCGTGGTCGGCTGGATGTTTCTCATGCACGCCGGGGCACTGGCCGCCCCGTTCTTCTTCAATTGGCAGTCCTTGGCGGTCGCCGTCCTACTGCACTGGATGACTTGTAGTGTCGGCATCACGATGACGATGCACCGCTACCTGAGCCATCGCTCGTTCAAACTGCGTAACCCAGCTAAGTTTGTGGGCCTGTTGTGTGCCACCGTGGCAGGCGAAGGCACTCCCCTGCATTGGTCTTCCGTTCATCGCGTCCATCACCAGAAGTCCGACCAGCCCGGCGATCCGCACTCACCCAATGAAGGGGATTGGTGGTCACACATCCTCTGGACGTTCACCGGACGCGATTCACGCCTGCGCCCCACGATGTACAAGCACTTCGTACCCGACTTGGTGCAGGACAAGATGCTGTGGTTCTTCGAGAAAGCGTTCACTCCGGTTCTGTTCGGATCCGGGATCCTGTTGTATCTGATCGGTGG
>JANOKO010000243.1:0-1591 GCA_031419335.1 Planctomycetota bacterium | reverse complement strand
GAGCGCGATCCGGATGACAGCGTTGAGCATAGTGTGGCCTTACTTCCCTTCTTCTTCGTTCTTGTGCAGGCTGCCATCCGCGTGGATGTGAAACCCTTTGGGGACGCTACTGCTCTCACCGGACTTCACCATGCGATTGAGTTGTTCAGCGGCCGATTGCACAACGTAGGTTCCGGGGAGCAATGTCCCGTCGTTCGCCAAGACCACTTTCTGACGGTCGTGCAAGAGAATGCGAACCGCCTTGCGTTCAAACGTATTGACGTTTTGCGTGAACACGAATGCCTCGGGGCCATCGCTGGCCACGGCATCCGCCGGTAGTACAAACACGGAGTCGAGCTTTTCGACACGCACGAGAATCTTCACTTTTTGCCCCGGGCGAAACCTCCAGAGGGTTTGCGTCCGGCCTTCGTCGTCGATGACTCGCGATTGGTTTTCGACAGGCATGCGGAAGGCAAACGTCCGATTGACGGGATCGATGGTGTTCGCCATGTGTCGAATCTGGAAGCTCTGCTCAATGGCTCCCCAGTCTTCCGTTTCTTCCTGAAAATCAACTTCCACAGGCCACTTTTCTTTGACGCTTCTCTCGAGTAATGGCGTTTCATCGCGAAAGGCCCGACCCTCAATCGCCAGCTTCTGATGGTTGGCCACGATGCAGAGCGTCTGACCGGCTTGAACTTGTTGCCCCAACTCGACACTCAACTCTTGCACTTCATACGTCACGGGTGAATTGATCACGGGGGCGAGGGACGCCGAGGCCTCGGGGACTTGCGGAGCATCCGACAGCAACGGTGGAACGTTTACCGTCATCTCATTCACAAACTTGCCACTCGCAATTCCGTCGATGAGTTCCGGACCGAAGCCTCGATTCTGCAACTCCTGACGATAGGTTTTGACAGTGATCTCCAAACGCGTGATCTGGCTGTCGACTTCGATGACGCGAGCCTCGGGGACGGCACCGGGAACCAACGCCAACCTTTTTCTTTGCGCTTGTGCCAACGTGATGTCTTGCGTCGCCTTGAACAGTTCGGACTGTGTCAGGTGCAGTGATTCGCTGAGGAGCTTGAGCGTGAACAGCGGATCGCCCGGCTGGACGGTATCGCCGGGGAAGTGAAACACGTTCGAGATCACCCCTGTGGCGGTCGCCACCACACCTCGATCGCTCTGACCGGGACGATCGACGACCATCCCCGGCACCTGAATGACCTTCCAGTAGGTTTGAGGCTTGAGCGGTTTAGCTGCCAGTCCCAAGTTCAATTGCGCTTGCTCGCTCACCACGATCTTGTCGTTGGCAGCGGGTTTCTCTTCCTGAGATTCAACCAGCGACTTGGTGGCTGCGGTCGCTTCCGCTGGTCGCAACAGCGCCAGCCATAGTTCCCGATACCGAACAGAGACGGCAACAAGTGCAGCGGCGAACGCCATCAGTACAAGCCATCGCAATATGCGACTACGCGGCTGGGTCATGGGACACCTGAATCACTGGAATGAGAATGCCTGCCGTGAAAAAACGGCAGCATGCGGCTGCATGAGATTGAGAACACAGCCTGCCGAGAAATCCTCAACAGACGCCGGTGCAGCGGGAGCTACGAAAATA
>JANOKO010000242.1:0-1853 GCA_031419335.1 Planctomycetota bacterium | reverse complement strand
CCCGACGCCGGTCTACCGCGACTTCTACCAGCTGCTGGGTGCTGCGCCGACGCCGATCCCCACGCCGCAGGTGTACGACGCCATGGCCAACGGGCAGGTACCAAATGAATTCGCTGTACGATGACCCCGTCAATCCTGCGGTCAAGCGTTCTCACTGGCGGTGGGCCGAGCCGGACAATGCGTTTGGTGTCTCCTTCACCCCGAACTTCCATCGCAACCCCTTTGGCGGTCCAGCGACTTGCCTGTGGAAGGACATGAACTGCGGCCCGAATGACGAGCTGTTCAGCTTCCATATTGGTGGGACACATGCCCTGTTCTGCGATGGCCATGTGCAGTTCATCACCGACAGCATGGATTATCGTGTGTTGCGGGCGATCGTGTCCGCGGGTCAGGGGGAAGTGCCGGGTGAGTTCTAGGGCTGTGTCAACGCCCCGATTTCGGGTGTTTGTACGCCGGGGCGGGAGCTGTGCTGCGAGCTAAGGGCGACGTTTTCTTACGCGAGCAGCTCGGCAGGAGCTTTGCCCTCCCGGCGGAGGCGATCCAGAAATTCAAGACATGTCAGACCGTTCGTGTGTGTGGTTGTGACCGATGCTTGCTATGGTACTCGTTGCCAAACGACTCTGTTTGTTTCCTTGTCGCATGAGTAAGCGATAAGGGGAACTCCTTCACAAATTGCCATTGAGTGTCCCATGTCGACAGCCGCACTTCCATCCCAGTCAGGGATGCGCTGCTACTACCGCCCGATCCTGATGGCCATCGGCCTGATGATCATCATGGGCGTCTTCTGGTTCGTCTCGCGCTATCCCCAGCTACTGCACAAATCGACCCAGCTCGGGAACGAAATGTCATCGATGGCAAACACGGGGGATCTGATCAAGGTGGCAGCCGATGCCCCGTGGTATGCGAAGATCGGGTGGGGAGCCATCAACTGGCTCGACACGATGAAGAAGGGAATGACCTTCGGGGTTCTGAGTGGCGCTTTGCTGCATACGATCCTGAAGTATTACCCGCTGAAGATTGGTCAGAACCTGTATCTCAATTCACTCAAAGGGGCGCTCGTTGGAGTGCCCGCTGGCGTGTGCGCGAACTGCTCCGTTCCGATGGCATGCGGAGTGACGCGGGGAGATGGCAGGGTGGAGGTCGCGTTGGGGTTTCTGTTCAGTTCCCCGAACTTCAATCCCATCGTCGTGATGATGACGTTCTCGGCATTGCCCCTGTCGATGTTCGTGACCAAGTACGCCTTGCTCCTGTTCGTGATCGCGGTCTTTGTCCCCACTGTGGTGGGCTGGTTGGAGAAGTCGGGTCCGCTCAAACTCTTGCCGGTGGATGAGGGAGCCGCGTGTGCTTTGCCCTCGGTGTCGGGACCGTGCGAGCAGAGCTTCATGGCCACTCTGTCCGAGTTGTCGGTCGAGTTTGTCCAGAACGTCTGGATGCTCCTCAAGCCGACAATTGCCATCATGCTCTGCATGAGCGTCCTGGCCGCCACGCTGCTGTCGTTCTTGCCCTGGGACCAGTGGTTGGCGACGAGCCCGACTCCGCTGATGCTGTTGGGGATCGCCTTCCTGGCGGTGCTGATGCCCGTGCCAATCGCGCTCGACGTGCTGTTCGCCGCTTTACTGCTCAAGCATGGTAGTTCGCCGGCGTATGTGATGGTCTTCACGATCGGGTTGGGAGCCTATAGTTTGGTCCCTAGTATCTACCTATGGCGCGAGGTGTCCCGAAAGCTGTCTGTAATTCTGTTGCTGTTCTTCACGTTGGCCAGCTGGGGTTTAGGGCTGCTGTACCTATGACCGGTCCACTGGTTGAAGAGTCGGCTGGCGTTGGCCCACTCCGATCCCGGAGGGATGCCAGAA
>JANOKO010000241.1:0-6948 GCA_031419335.1 Planctomycetota bacterium | reverse complement strand
TGGGTATTGCCAGTTCAACTCATCGGCCTCAGCCGTTCGAGTGCAGCGGGGATCGCTATTTCGAACCCTGCGGTCCGAGAGGAGTCGCAGCGACGGGCTTCTCCGCTTTGGAGAGCTTGCGGAAGTAGTCTGCCAGCACATCTTCGTACCCAGCGGGGAAGCCGTCTCCCTTGGATTGCAGAATCTTCTCTCGCTCTTTTGCGGGGAGATCGGCCCAGCGGTCGCCGTCTGTTTTGACGGCCCGCAACTGGCCGTCCTTCATTTGTCCTTTGCGAAGAACCGACTTTTCAGCAGGTTTGTCCCCGGCGTTATTGGACCCAGTCCCACCCCCCGTCTTCTTTTCCAGTTCAGCGATCATCACATCGAGCCGGGAAATGATGCGCGGTTGAGTGACCAGTGCGGGTGGCTTGGGTTTACCACTGGCGAGGTCTTCGATGGCTTCCTGCATCTCCATCTCCAGTACGCCCAACGGATATTCACGCCACTCCTCTCCATCGAGCGGGTAGTCGGTTGCCATTCGGACGGCGACATCCGGGTCTGCCTGGGCCGCTGTGTCGAGCACACTGACGGGAGGTTTCGGCTGCGTCTTCGTAGTCGCCTGGGCTTTCACGGGAATTGGGTCTTTTCCCGCTTCACCTGTGGCCTCGATCTGGGCTTCAGCGGGGGCCTCAACTTGGACAGCGGGCTGCTGCCCAGCGTCTGCCCGCGCTGCAGCGGTCATTCCATGAATGAGGATGAAATAGAGAAGGAACTTAGGCATGGAAAACTCCACATCATCCGTGACTGAGCGGGAATCGTTGCAGTTTGGAATTGCAAACACTGGGGGTCAGCCCCTGGCTCGCGGAAAACACACACTTACTGGCCCTTGGCACCATAGGTGTCAGCGATCTTGGTCGTCGCTTCCAGCACCTGCTCCTGCCGCGCTTGCAGCGGTTCGCAGCGCTGAGTCCGCTGGTCTCCCGTGATCTTCTTCGACACGACCAGTTCATCGAGACGCTGCGTTTGAATCTGAAGCGAGGTCTCCATCTGGCGCACCATTTTCAGTTCTGCCAGCAGCTTGTTCATGTTCCCTTTGCAGCCCATGCACTCTCCCGCTTCGCCCTCGGGATTCGGCTTACTGGCTTGCTTAAGAGCCCCCAGCAAGCCTTCCAGATCGGCTTCGATTTCCATTTCTTGCAGAACGACTTCGTCGTTGCCCAGACCCCCTTGCAACTGATCTCGGACCATTTCCATCTTACTGGAGATGTCACTCAGGGCCGTCGGAAAGACTACGCTGAATTCCGTGAGCTCACACAGTTCGATGCAGTCATTCGCTTGTGTGATGATCAGCGCTTCGGAATCCGCCAGTCGCTTGAGCGAGGCCACCGCCGGAGCCGATCCCTCGGCAATCCGGGACTGAAGTTTCTCGGTTGTTTCGCGGATCTGCTTCTGCTGGGCAATCATTTGACTCAGGTGTTCCATCACCTGCTGCCGGACCAGCCCTTCCAGTTCCTGCTTCAACTGCTCTTCCGCCTGGGCCAATTTCTTGTCTGCGTCTTGGAGTTGCTGGATGGCTTCCGCCTGTTGAGGCGGTGCCGCTTTCCCCGCTCCTTGGCCCAGACTCTTCCCGGCTTGTCCCATCGATTGGCTTGCAGCACCGACCGCGGCGGCGGCTCCATCCGTCAGTTTGCCAAACTCCTTCACGAGTTGTTCCAGGTCGTCCGTTTGACGCTGGTTGCGTTTCTCGGCGGGTTCCAGATTCTTAAAGTCAGCGGGTTTCGCTTCCGTTTTGGCCAACTCGTTCGTGGCCTGCAGTTGCTCCCCCTCGCTTTTGACGATCTTCTGCAGCAACTCTCGCGATTCGCGAAGTTTCCGCAGTTGCTCCAGCTTGACTTCCAGACCGATGTCGGCAGTCAGTAGGAGACGCTTGAGTTCGTCCAGTTTTTGGATGACATCTTTTTGCTGATCGGTGGCCTGTTCGAGTTTGAGGGAGGTCAGCAGCGTCGCCGCCTCGCCCATTTGTTCGGCAATCAGATGCTCACGCGCCTTTTGCACTCCCATGATCAGCCGGGCCGAGTCTTCCGGCTGGGACTCGCGGATCAGTTTAGCCAGTTCGAACATCCGCTCTTCCAGCTCCTTCATATGAGCTTGCGCTTTGTCCTGCTCGAACTTGATCTGGTCTTTAGCCTCGACAGCTTTGACCTTCTCTTGGGCTCTACCCACGCTCGGCAGGAGGAGTACGACCACCAACACCATGCTGTGCCACACGCGATGCGACATCGAATAATCTCCTGTGTGATTCAATCGTCTCTGGGGTGAGTGGTTTCGAAAGCGAATTCCGTTCCGGAGGCGTCGCCTTACTTGTCAAAGATCGAGTCGGCTTCCTTCTGGCGGAGCTGGTCCGCCTGCTTCAGGAGTTCCTCCGTCAGGCGGAGTATACCCGTTTGCGACTTCTTGAGTTGTTCCACGCGGTTCACGATCTCAATGAAGCTGTCCCACTGAGCCATATTCTTAAGGATTTTGTCCATGTCCGCTACGATTTTCTTCTGCTGAACCCCAATTTCGTCCAATCTTTCACCGGGCCTCTGGACCAGAGATTCGAGGTTCTGTCTCTGGGAGGGCAGATCGACATTCCCCAGAGTCTGGAGGGGCTGGATGACGATTTGAGACAGAAGTTCCCAGGCTTGGACGGCAGGAGTCTTCGTGGCAGGCTTGTCCGGGGTCGCCTCCACGGGGCCAGAATCTCCTCCAAGTTTGTTGAGTTTCATTTCGACCAGGGTCGCTTCGAGTCCCTGGGTGACTTGTCCCACTTCGCGGGTGATGACTTGATGCTGGCGGGCGATGCCCTGAGCCTCTTCGGCGGTAAAAGCAAATGGAATTTTGGTGGTCAGGACATCGGCCTGATCGCGGGCCTTACTCAGCCGAGCGCGGAGTTGTTGCTGCCGTTGCAAGATGTCTCGAAATAGCTCCTCGGGCTTCACGATCCGAAACACGATCGGAGAGGAGCGAGTCACCTGCCGACCCGTGATGCTGTCGTCTTCGGCAGTGCCCTGGATGATGAGAGTTTGTCCCGGCACCAATGTCATCATTGACAGCTCGAAGTTGTGCTCTTGATCGACTTGTGTTTCCAGCGCCGGTGTGGCGGGACCGTAGAGCACGAGTTCCGTGGCGGCGACTGGAAGAGTAGGACCGGTTGGGAGAGGGTTAGACTCGGCGGGGGTCACCACCGGCGGCTCTGTGGTTGCGGGGCTCGCACCGGCGGAAGGCGCTTCCGCTGCAGCCGCTTCGGGCATGGGTTCTGGAACTGCTGGCTCACTGGGCATCACCGTAGGCGGGGGCTCCTTCCCCGGAGCCTCTGGAACATCCTCGTCGTCCACGACCTTGACAGCGAGCGCTGCTACAGCGGAACTGAGTGCGACACGGTACACCCCAAAATCATCCCGCGCGCTGATCGTCATGGGGATCGTCGCCGTGGGGGTTACACGCAATCGGACACCCGAATGGCGAACACTGAAACGCGGAGCTCTGTCCGGGAGATCTCCAATGGTGATCGACTGTGGATGGGACTCCAATCCGGATTCCGTTGAGACGAGGACCACGCGCAAGGAGACCGGCTCCGTATGCACCCAGTCCACCGCATGCCGGAGCGGACTGGTGCGAGTGAACTGCCCCATGGTCGTCGAGGTCGATTCAATCTTGACCGTCTGGCATTCCACGTTAGTCTCGAACTCGAAATGAGCTGCTGTTTGTGAGGTCAAACGCACCGCGCTGTCGGTGGCTTTGAAATCATAGGTCTTCGGTTCGGTATCGCGAGGCCCTTGAGCCTGCAGGGTCATCGCCATGATGCGCGGGCGATCGACGGGCTCGATGCGGAAAGGCTCCGCACGGCTATCACCGCCCCACACCTCAATGCGACTGGTGAGTTGCTGCGGGGGCAATTGTAAGCGGAAGTCACCGTCTGCAAACTTTTCGAGTGTGTGCGTTTGTGTCTTCCCTTCCGCCGGTCGTTGACGGAGATGCACGGTGTGAGTCGGTTGTTTGTCATCGGTGACCCGGGCCTGGAGGGTGAATACCTCACCACGGGGGACACGCAGCACGCCATTCTGAACTCCCTCGATCTCAATCCGTGTCGAGCGCGGCCACGGGCGATCTGATCCCGCAAACCACCGCTCGGCCCACAGTTGGGCCGTACTGGGAAAGGCGAGTGCAATCCCCGCAGGGAGTAGTAACGCAACGACGGTCACCGCCAGTGAGACCCAGACATGCTTCGGGTTTAAGGCCGACCGAAAATCGATCTGCTCCAAAGCCGCATGGCTCGCCCGCACGGCTTGCTCGCGCATGGCCGCCGACTCACCGACCTGATCGGGGTTGGCGTCGACGAGTTGGATGACGCTGGCCACCTGCGAAGCGAGCGGTGGGCCAGCCCGCTTTTGGTCAAGGGCCGCTGCAATATCGATCGGTCCCAGCGGCAACCGCCACGGACGAATCACAAACCAAAACAGCAGTCCCGCCGCTGCAGAAAGGACCACGCCCCAGTAGATCATGCGAGCTGTGAAAGAGAGATCGAGCCACCAGTCGAGGCCCAGGCTGAGTAGCAACAGGCCGATGGTGACGACCAGCATGCGGGCGACCCCCTCGGCGAGGAAGTGCCCTAGCAGTGCCCGGCGGACAACGGCCAGCCGTGACGCGACTTGCTCGCGCAGGGCGGTGAGTGAAACGCTGGATGTTTCGGAATGCGGCATAATGTATTAGCTGATGAGTGGGCTCTGCGTGTCGAGAGTTGAGGACTGTTCTTCCTTCTCCTTGAGTCGTGCGAACGCCTCCAGGTAGCGTCGATTTCGGTCATCGTTCTGTTGGCGAATGATCTTAAGACGTTTGGCAATCACCTCCGGTGGAGCCGACCAGAATCGAACCCCGTTCTCACGCATCATCTGGATCGTGATCGCCATCTTCTCGTTCCGCGACATCTTGCGATATCGCTCAAGAGTTTCCGCATGGAGCATTGGACCCTCGCATTCCCATCGTCCTCGACAACAGCGCAGCTGGCTTACGCCCGCTCATTGATTAGATCAACCGCACTCGCTTCCTGACCACCCACTCGATCACCAGCAACACGAACAGCCCGACCCAGAGGACCGGAGCGTCCCAGATTTCCTGACGGTCTTCGAGGATGCGAGTCACTTCACCGATCTGAAAACAGGCCGGAATCTGACTCACTTGTGTCGCATCGAGGACTCGCCCCCCCGTAACGGTCGCTAATGGTTCCATCCTGGCCCGGTCGATGCCGGGGTTTTCGTATTCGGCATTCGGCATCCGCACATCGATCGAGAGTGTCGCTGCTCGAGACACGCTTCCCGCTGTCTCGTCACCCATCCAGACGCGGACCAGATACTGACCCGGATCAGTCGCCGGATAGCTGATAGCGAACTCACCCGGCCCTCCTGTCGGGGAGAGCGTCACTGATTCCGGCTCCCCCTCGCCATGTTCGATTTCCCCCGGCAAGGTGCTCAGTCCCGGTTCCATCTCCGCCGGGTCGAGGAACCGGGCGATGACTTTCACTTGGCTTCCGGGAGTGTAACTCGATTGGGGTGTCGACAGACGGAACGGGTAGGCTCCGCCCAGTTGCTTACTCCGTCCGGCCCGATCCACGACACGCGCCCAGAAACCATCAAAAGTCTGCTCGCTGACGAATCGCCAGCGGTAGGTACTATCGAAGGCCACAAACAACACTCGTCCCGGTCCGACCAATTGCGTGGCCATCAAGACTTCGGGGCCGTAATCGTTCCGCATGCGCGGGTCGCCATGCACCGCCAGCACGGTGGCCCCCGGTTTCGCCTTCGTCACCGGGAAGTGCCAGAACATGCCGGGCAAGCTGTCGATGATCTTCTGGTTCTCTTCCGGCTGCTCCGCAAACGTGTAGATCGGGTCGGTCATGCCCGATTCGGTGACCTGAAATTTCCACGGCTCGCGGGCACTCAGCTTGATTTGCACCTCGGAGCGGAAGAGACCCGGTTCCCGGACGACCGGGAGCAAGTCGAGCCAGGCCATGGTGGGATCGGTGGCCTTGTCGAACGAGTTGGCGGTGTTGATCTCTCCCGCCACATAGGCTAACCCGCCGCCTGCTTTCGACACAAAGTTCGTCAGCATTTCCGGGAAGTTCGGTGGCCAGGCATTCGGGTCCGGGTCGTAGAGCAAAACGCAATCGTAATCGTCGAGTTCCTGTTGCGTCACAGGGAGTCGGCGGATCGGGACATCACCGAGATGTTCATAGTCGTCATCCGCATTCTGGAGCCAACTGGAGAGCTCAATTTTACGGTCGCGGTACAGGGCGTTCTTGAGGAACTGCACTTCTGGGAATGCCGCCCCGGCGATCAACAACACATGCAACCGGTCGCGAACGATCCGCACTTCGGCATGGCCGCGATTGTCATCCGTAGAGAGTTCGGGGCCAGCATCCTCGACCGTGGCCCGGAACTCGATCCTGGTCGGTTGCTCTTCCGTGAAGTTGAAGTCCACGGTCTGCAAGGCCCCATCCAGCCCCAGTATTACATCTTGCCTCCCGACTTCTTCCCACGTGCCCCCGTTCTTGCGGCGCTCAAGCAATACACGAGCCGCTTGATCTTGCAGTCCACGCGATTGCAGATGCACGGTAAGGCGGTTGGTGTCACGCACCAGTGCGACGGCATTCGTCTCGACATCCGTAATCGTGACGTTTCGAGGCCCCTCATGTGTGCCAAGGATCAGCGAAGTAACTGGCACCGACTTCTCAGCCAGTTCCGGGGCCACCGATTCCGGAGCTTCGCCCGATGTCGAGCGACCATCGGTCAGCAGAAGCACTCCCGCCAGAGGCATCCCGTTGTAGGCGAGTTGAGCTTGCCGCAGCGCGGACCCGATCGCCGTCGATTGGCCCGAGGCCACGATCGCCGGTTGCGAAGCGAAGTCCGGAGCCTCATCGCGCAGCCGGTCGAT
>JANOKO010000240.1:0-4047 GCA_031419335.1 Planctomycetota bacterium | reverse complement strand
CACGTCACACATCGGACGCTGCTCCCAGCGCGAGACCAACCCGTAGTAATCGCCCGCTGGCAACGGCCCCTTGAGCGGTAGCCGGTGACCCGCTCGCAGTAGATCGAGTTCCACGAGATGGACCTGCTGCCGGAGGATGGCTTGGCGTTTCGATAAATACTGGACGCGTCCCGTATCGACCTTGTTCGGAGGTGATAGCAACTCCAACACCGTCACCAAGGTCCGATCAGGACGATGCAGGATTTGCAGGTACAACTCCACATCGTCGTCCATGTATTCCAGGGGAATGCTCACTGGTTCCAGCGTGGCGACTGCGGCTGACTCCCGTAACTCAGTAGAGAGCGGATAGCCCTGAGAAATCGCCAAATCAGGCCGGATCAGCTTGATCGTCTCTGGTGGCAACTCCACCAGATTGACGCGATCCTCAATGCGAACTTCATAGTTGTCCGGCAACGCGCCGGTGATCGCATCACGCCAATAGATGAGAAAACTCTGGTGAAAATCCTGCCAGAAGGCCGGATCTTCCAGGTATGGGTCCATTCCGGGAAAAGGGCTACGCATGCTGAACTCCTCGATGCGGGGCCGGTAGACACGGGAACCACTGACAACCCCGCTGGCCCGCCCAATTACAGTGTCTTCCCAAGGAGGTCTGGCTGTCCAGTGGAGTGTGCGTCGAGCCGTCTGGGGCGTGACGCCTCACAGTGCAGACCGCAGGACGGTGGATTTGGAGACAGTTGACGAATCGAGACAACTCGTTTTTTTTGTCAATTGATCCTTGAGGATGTCACACTGGCACCAAATAATGCAAACATACCATCCATGTGGTATTCAATTCGGGGAGAGGTCATGGTTGTTTTACTGGGCTTGCGAGATCAATTGCTGCCACAGGACAAAATGTGGCTGGCATTGGGCGTTTTTGGCGTGGTATTTGCGATTGTGATTCTGGCATGGATCACGAACCAGTTTCGATCTCTGTTTCGTGAAGATGAGGGTTCTACTGAGGGCGTCCACGATTTCCTCGGACAGTTGCGTGAATCGCAGTCGGAGGGTGACGTGACGCCGGAGGAATTCCGATCCATTCAGCGACGGTTGGTGGAACAATCCATGGGGGCTGGAGATAGCACGCGAAAGTCGCGGGTGACTCCGGCCAAATCTGCCGATCCACCAACAACCACTCCACACGTTCCGTATCAAGATGATGCAGATGCTCATGTTCCGTAAGCCGAATCAGGGAGGCGGCCACGGATTAGCGCGACTCAACCACGGACGTTCATCGTCGAGAAGTGGTTGGAACCTCCGGGGCAGGAACCCGGAATCCAATCTGTGACACTTCGCGATGTGCGCCGACGGATTGATCGACACCTCAGAAAGAAGCACCATGTCCTCCCCCAAAGACTTTGCGACTGGCAAGAAGACTCCAACGGGCAAAAAGAACGCGAACTGCTCATTCTGCGGAAAGAGCTATCGCGATGTAGGGCCTCTCGTTGAGGGGCCCAGCGATGTCTACATCTGTAGCGAATGTATTGACCTTTGCAGTTCGATTTTGGATCAGGAGCGTCGCCGGCGCGGCGACCCCAAGAAGCTCTTCACCAAGATCCCAACCCCCCGGGAAATCGTCGATCATCTCGATCGCTATGTGATCGGCCAAACCCGCACGAAACGCGGTCTTGCGGTCGCCGTCCACAACCACTACAAGCGACTGACGATGTTTGAAGAAGGCAATATGGGGGAGGTGGAAGTCGAGAAGTCGAACATTCTCCTCATCGGCCCGACGGGTTCCGGAAAGACCTTGATGGCGAAGACACTCGCCAAATTCTTGCAGGTGCCGTTCGCCATCGGAGATGCCACAACGCTTACCGAAGCGGGCTACGTCGGCGAAGATGTCGAAAACCTGCTCCTCAAGCTGCTGCATGCCTCTGAGTTCGATGTCGAGTCGGCTCAGCGCGGGATCATCTTCATCGACGAGATCGACAAGATCGGCAAGACCGGCCACAACGTCTCGATCACCCGCGACGTGTCGGGCGAAGGCGTCCAGCAGTCGCTGCTCAAGATGCTCGAGGGCACCGTCTCCAATGTCCCGCCGCAGGGGGGCCGCAAGCACCCCGAGCAGCAGTACATCCAGCTCGACACGACGAATATCCTCTTCATCTGCGGCGGCACGTTCGTCGGCCTGGAGGAGATGATCAGCAAGCGGCTGGGCAAGAAGAGCATGGGCTTCGGCCAGGAAGTCGTTGACGAGGCCGAACGTCGTCGCAATCTACTCGATCATGTGAGCGTCGAAGACGTAATCGAGTACGGCATGATTCCCGAACTCGTCGGGCGGCTCCCGTTCCTGAGTACGCTCAACAAGCTCAACGAGGCCGATCTTGTTCGTGTCTTGACCGAACCTCGCAATGCCCTGGTCAAGCAGTACCAGAAGCTGTTCGAGATGGAGCACGCATCGCTGGAATTCACCGATAGTGCCCTTCGTGAGATCGCGCGGATTGCCCGAATCAAGGATACCGGAGCGCGTGGCTTGCGTTCGGTCATCGAAGAGGTCATGTTTGACTTGATGTTCGAGTTGCCTGAGCAGGAACCCGGACAGCGATACATCGTGACCCCCGAGATTGTTCGTAAAGAACAAGCTCTGTTTGTGAAGGACGCAGCTGCGGCTTAGAGCCCATCCAAAAACTTCCGAAGTCTTCTGAGACTTCGGAAGTTTGCTCGGCTCTCTGATGTGCGGCATAGTCCTCACCGGAAAGTCGGCGCAGCATGGGACACCGAATGACGGCTGGCATCGTTCTGTTCGCAGTCCTGTTGATGACTGCCTCGAGAGCAATGTCAGCCGATTCCGTTGAGGCCCAGAAGAAAGTCGATGAAGCCGTCTCGCGCGGGCTCGACTTCCTCGTTCGCGAGCAACGTCGCCAGGGGTACTGGGAGGTCGGCAGCGGCAACTACCGCATCGCGATGACCGCTCTCTCCGGCGTCGCGTTAGCTGCCGAAGGCTCGACCACCACGCGCGGGAAATACGCTCGCAACATCAGTCGGGCGGTCGACTATCTGCTCGATGCCTCCCAGCCAAACGGGCTGATTGGCTTTCCAGATGACTATCACTACACATATGGGCACGGTTTTTCGATGCTCTTTCTGTCCCAGGTCTATGGGGAAGAGGAAGATGTCGAGCGCCGCCGCAACATCAAGCGGGTTCTGGAGAACGCAGTCAAGTTTTGCGCCGCCGCTCAAACCAGTCGAGGCGGCTGGGGCTATGTCTCAGCCAAGGACGGCAGTGACTTCGATGAAGGGTCGACTTGCATTACCCAGGTCCAGGGGCTGCGGGCCTGCCGGAACGCCGGAATTGTCGTGCCGGGTGAAATCATCGAGCGGGCGCGGAAATATATTTACGAGTGTACGACTGCCAATGGTGGAGTCCAGTACAGCCTGGGTGATGGCCGGGGTGGAGGTGGTGAACGCCCTCCGATCACAGCCGCAGCTGTGGCAGTTCTCTTTAACGCGGGGAATATCGAGCAGACTCCTCAGTTGAAGAAGATGATGGAGTATTGCCAGCAAAACGTCTGGCCTAACGGGCAGCAGGATTACGGCCACTGGCATTATATGCACTACTACTATGCGCAGGTGATGTACCGTCATCCCGACCAGTGGGGCAAATACTCCACGTGGGTGGAAGGGGAAATCCTCCGCACTCAAACGCCACAAGGGAGCTGGGATGACACTTCGATCGGGGCGGTGTATGTCACCGCCATGAATACGACGATCCTGCAGTTAAATAAGGGCTATCTGCCGATATACCAGCGGTAGTGGGGTGGCCTGCTCCCGTCGAATTACCCCACGGCCAAAGTCAAAGGGGCTGGCGAGGTTGATCCCGCTGTTAGCCTTTCAATTTGGTCGAGCGCCAATTCCATGAACTCTTGTTCGGTGAGCAACCGGCGAAATCGCACTCCGTAGGAGTTCATTAAGATGTGGGTTCGAAACGGGCTTCGCGGCACTTTCCCGGCGCGGACGATATCGGCTTCTACGACACACTCGTCCTGGCCCTGGCCCAGGAATTTC
>JANOKO010000239.1:0-1037 GCA_031419335.1 Planctomycetota bacterium | reverse complement strand
AGGTCGGCCAGGGCTTGGTCCGGCAGCTTGCCCGACGGCGGCATGTTGGTCGCTTCGTCTTTGTACCGGACCGCCTGGAGCAGCAGACTCATCTCGGGCATGGCGAGATCGATCGCCGGTCCCGAATCGCCTCCCTGCCTTACCCCGCTACGACTGTCGAGCAGCAAGTTCCCACCGAGCTTCTTCGCATCGAAGGCGTGGCACTCGTAGCAGTGCTTGACCAGCAGCGGGCGGATCTTTTGCTCGAAGAACTCAGTGTCGTCCGCTGCATGGAGTGCCCCCACGCTTCCCCAGAACAGGCCACACAGCACAACGATTCGCAGTGGGACGAACTGCGATCTGGTTCCCACGATGAATGGAAAGCGACTCATTCGGAGGAAATCCATCAAAGGATGCGGACCGCGATCAACGAGGAATGCGACACCTGTTCACTCCACTTCTCGCGGACCCAATCGTAACCCTTGATGCGATCATTGAATACCGGTGACCGGCCAGAGGCTGACCAGTGGCCCAGTCCTCCACGAAATACTCAGCGATGCCTGATTCGCGACCTCATTCGCAGAATGTGATGAAAGCCGGAGTGATCGAATTACACGTACTCCCCACATGAAATCTGGCTGCACATTCAGGGCACCCAGGGCGCGTCCACCTCGCAACCGTTTTCAGCAGGTCTCAACAACAGGTACACTCGCACGAAGAGATGTTGAAGAGTCTCGCATCAGTTGGGGAGGATTGTATGACCGACTCCTTGCCGGAGAGGCGGCTGCCTGGGCTGGCTGGCTGCGGATTCTGTTTACTCGTTGCGATCGGTTTCTGGGGCCGCACCGGGGTTGGGGCGGATGAACCGCAAGCCGTGTCATCCTCGGCGTCGACAGTCTTCGACCGGGCCTCGGGTGTCATCGTTCGGCGTTGCCTGGAGTGTCATCAGGCGAGCGAAGCGGCCGGTGGTTTGGTGCTGTCACATGCCGAGGGGTTGAAGCAGGGTGGTGACAGCGGGGCGGTCGTGACACCCGGTGATCTGGGTGCGAGTTCGATAC
>JANOKO010000238.1:0-2371 GCA_031419335.1 Planctomycetota bacterium | reverse complement strand
GCTCAGCCACCCTCGCAAAAAACCTTCCGGATCTCCTCCAAATTTCCTGTTCTGTGCCTCCGTGTCTCTGTGGTGAATTCCTGCCTACTTTTCTGATGCACACGAGTGCTACACGACCGCATCTCGTTTTGACCTAACAAGTTGTTGACTTGCACGCTCTGGGGTGATAACGTGGAGAACTTCTCCCCCCATTCTTTCTGTCTCCATTCGGTTTCATCCCCTTCGACAGAGGATTCCAGCAATTCGTACCATTGCGCCTTGGCGCACATTGCGAACTGTGGAACAACATGGCAACGCAACGATTTTTTTCGGACGAGTGTCAGGTGAGTCGGTGATCGTGCCCTGGTGTGAACATGGGGCAATCCTGGCTTTATCCGCACGTGGTGAGGATCGGTGATTCGATGATTCAAGCAGAACTGCGGATCGCGGCCGGAAACAAGCAAGGGAGTTCGATCTCCCTTCCACAAGGTAAATTCCTGGTCGGGCGTGAAGAAGATTGCCACCTCCGCCCCAACAGCGATCTGGTCAGCCGGCATCATTGCGTCTTCACCGTAGACGATTTTTCTGTTCGATTAAGAGACCTGGGCAGTACCAATGGAACATTTGTGAATGGGGAACGACTCAAGGGAGCTGTGATCCTCAAACCCGGTGATCGAGTGCTGATTGGTAAGCTTGACTTCGAGGTCATGATTCAGGCAGCGACATCCGCCGCACTCCCCGCGCAGTCGAGCGTTGAAACTGTCATGATTGCGGGGACTCCGGAAGCCGCATCCTCCTCGACGCAGTTCGCGATGCCAGTCCTCGATCTGACATCCGCGATGCCGGTGGCTCCAGCGGCTGCTGTGCCTGCTCAGGAGATGCCTGCTTTGGTGGCAGCCTCTGCCGATACGCAAATGATTCCGCAGCAACAGCCGGGGATGATGCCGCCGGGGTATGGGATGCCAGTGGGGTATCCACAGCAACAGCAGTTCATGCAGAACCCATATGGCTACCCCGGCTATCCTCCCCAGATGCAAATGCCTCAGATGCCCATGGGGGGGTATTACGGTCAGCCGATGGGTTATCCGCAAATGCCCATGGGGCAGATGATGCCACCCGGTTATGGAATGCCGCAGCAGCAGATGATGACGCAGCAGCCCATGATGACCGAGGAGGCCCCTGCGGCTTCGTCTGGAGGCGGCATGGATGTCAAGTTACCCGATCCGGCTTCTACCGGTGCGAAAGCCCCACCACCTCCCGCACCGCCCGCTCCTCTAGCAGATGGGGCCACCCCCGCCATACATATCCCCACAGCTGCTGCAGATATCATCAAGAAATACCAAAGCCGTCGATAGGGCGAGTTGGCTGTGGTGGAGTCGCCTTGTTGTTTTTGTTCAGTGTGGGCAACCTCGCAGGGGAGGTACTATTCCCTCCAGCGGATTCCGTGAATCTGTGTATTCAACATGAGAAGTCGTGGTCAGGCCATGCCCATTGCTCCATTGTCCGATTGTCATCTCTTCTATCGAGACGAGGGCCAAGGCCCAGTCTTGCTGTTCGTCCACGGATTCCCACTTGATCACACGATGTGGTCGCATCAAATCGCCGAGTTTCGCAGCTCTCATCGTGTTCTGGCTGTCGACCTGCCGGGATTCGGCCAGAGTTCTCACGCTGCTGGCGAGATGTCGATCGTTGGCTTTGCGGACCGGATGG
This sequence comes from Planctomycetota bacterium, assembly GCA_031419335.1. Classification (GTDB taxonomy): domain Bacteria; phylum Planctomycetota; class Planctomycetia; order Planctomycetales; family Planctomycetaceae; genus TH-plancto1. The sequence goes on along the minus strand of JANOKO010000238.1, from coordinate 682 downwards.
CGGAATTCCTCGACCAGATCAACGTGACCGAGAAGGTCACTCTATGCGGTCTCTCGATGGGCGGCAGCATCGCCATCCAATTCGCGTTGCGCCATCCGCATTGGCTCTCCCGTCTCATCCTTTGCGACTGTCGGGCAGTTGCGGACTCCGCGGAAGCGCAGGCGATGCGGCACGCCTTGGCCGACCGCGTCTTACAAGAAGGCACGGAGTGCGTAGCCCAATCGATGCCCGCGCGGCTGTTTGCTGAGAGTACGATTGAACTCCTGCCAGACATCGTGCTGTCGATTCAGTCGGTCATCCGTGCGACAGCTCTACAGTCAGTCGCAGGTGGGTTACGGGCACTTGCCAACCGGGACGATGTTGCCTCTCGGTTGCCTGAAATCTCCATCCCAACTCTCGTCATCGTGGGGAGTGAGGACATGATCTCGACCGACGACGAGATGCAGCAGATTGCAGCTCGACTTCCCCAGGGAGCGTTACTCCGGATCGCTGGTGCGGGGCACATGGCCCCCCTCGAATCACCCGCCATGGTTAATGCGGGGATACGATCCTGGTTGGCTCAGTTGTAGCTGTGAACGCCCGCATGCGCTGCCGTGTTGAAGCTGAGCGCGGGCTAGGGATGGGCCGAGTGTCAAGACGATGCCCGAAGCACTCCCCTCAGAAAGGGCGAGGCCAGCGGTGC
>JANOKO010000237.1:0-1550 GCA_031419335.1 Planctomycetota bacterium | reverse complement strand
GGCCGTCCTACGGGGGACATCAATTGCCGCCACTTGCATTAGGAGACTGACCGATCCATGAGTACCCACAGACCCATTCCACTGACGACCGCCCTTTGGCCGACCCGCGCCGCCTGGTTGGCCGCGAGCCTGGCCACTCTGGGAGGTGTTCTGGCCAACCGCGAACCCGACTGGGTTCTGGCGACCGGATGCGGAGCCTTCCTTGCGGTGTTTGTGCTCGGACGAGTCCTCCATGTCCTCTGGCAACTCCTGGCCGACGGTCCGAAAGCGTCGTGACCAGAGCGGTGAGACAAATCTGCCTCGAACCAAGATGGTTTTCGATCCAAAGGCCAAGCATGGAAGCCGGTAAGACGAGATATCGATCGGTCGTCGCTCGCGACACTCGGGACTCGCTGGTCACTGACCATCTGGGACTGGTGCGGCACGTGCTCGGTCGGTTGCTGGTCACGCTTCCCAAACACGTCGATCGCGACAACCTGGAGGGGGCAGGGCTGCTCGGTCTCGTCGAAGCCGCCGCCTCTTTCGATAGCACACGCGGTTGCGACTTTCGGACGTTCGCCACACACCGGATTCGCGGAGAGATTCTCGATGAACTGCGTCGCAACTGCGCTGTCCCGCAACAACTGCTGCAAAACTGGCGAAAGATCCAAGAGGCTCGCAGAACACTTGGTGAACTAACGGACTCGGATCGGATCGCGGCGATGACCGGCCTGACCGTCAGCGAGATCGCCGAATGCGAACAGGCCGTCCGGCTTGAGCGGGTCGGACGCCCCGACGAGCTGGAGTCGGTCGTCGATGCGAACACGCTCGGGGACGACCTGCGACATGCGGGCCTCAACTCCCGGGAAGCCCTGAATGCCCTGACCGATGCCATCGAGCAACTCCCCGAACAACAACGTGTCACCATCACGCTGTACTACACGGATGGACTGCGTCTGCGGGAAATCGGCGAGGTCCTACACCTCTCCGAAGCCCGCGTCTGCCGCATTCTCCAAGCTGCGGAAGAAGCCATTCGTCGCGAGATGCGCCGGAGAGGGCTTCTTGACTAGAGCCATTTCGGGATGGGCCTTCACTCAACCATGTGGTGGGAAAGGATAATTGGAACGCTAATGACCACTAATCCCCACTAATCCAGAATCCGGATTAGTGGAAATTAGTGACAATTAGTGTTCCCAATCTTCCCAGTTCACAAGAATTCTGAATCTGCTCAAGTCGTTACGTTTCACCTCCCTGAGTCGATGTCCATGTCATCACACACCCACAATCCGATCTTGCAGCAACATCGCATCCTCCGGGAGAACCGGCCGGTTCGTGTCGGCCTTTCGGACTCGTCGGGTTGCGACGAACACCCCAGTGCCACGCCGTCCGTCCGGCTCATCCCCGATAGCTCCAATCCGCAGGCGATCGAGGTGATCTGCCTGTGTGGTCTGCGGTTGGAAATCGAACTCGTGTTCCCCGTTCGCGAGTAGTGCTGTGTCAACACTTGATTTTGGGGTCGGGAGGGCGAGGCTCCTGCCGAGCCGCTCAGACGAGTCGACGTGTCCCCTGGC
>JANOKO010000236.1:0-6314 GCA_031419335.1 Planctomycetota bacterium | reverse complement strand
GTTTTTCTACTCAATTTCGCGTGGCCGTTGGTAAAGGAGCCGTTTCTGAGCCGCAGGAATCGGTGTGGTGGGTGAATTTTAACGACTGTACCGATAAACCAACTATGCTGAACTTTTCTGCCCAGACCGATGCCCTGGCCCGTGTGGCGGAGTTGTCGACGCAGCGCCATCAGGTGCTGGCGCACAACCTCGCCAACGTGAATACGCAGGGGTATCAACGGGTCGACGCCGACTTCGCGGATGAAGTCCGACGACAACTCCTCGCCGGTGAGTCGCTCGACACGGTTCAGCCGCAGGTCGCTCCAACTGGGGAATCGACGACTCGACTCGATGGCAACAATGTCGATGTCGATCGCGAGATTGGGATCCTGGGTCAGAACGCCTTGCTGCATCAAACGGTGACGGAGTTGCTCGCGTCGCGGATGAGCATGCTCAGGCGAGCTGCTCGCTGATCCCTTGGATTGAAACGGCCACCATGTCAAGGACGGCACTCCATGAACCTCAATCAGATCTTCGCCGCCGCTGACATCAGCGCCTCTGGGCTGCAAGCGGAGCGGCTGCACATGGAGGTCGTCGCGAACAACATCGCGAATCAGCAGACCACGCGCACGGCGAGCGGCGAACCCTACCGGCGACAACAAGTCCTGCTCACCAGTATTGCGGAGGAGGGCGGTCGACCGAATGCGCTCTCGGGAGTTCGCATCGAGGCCATCACTCCCGATCAATCGCCCTTCCGCAGCGTCTACGACCCCGGACACCCCCACGCCAACGAACAAGGACAAGTCGAGCTCCCCAATGTCGATCTCCCGCATGAGATGGTCGACTTGTTGGTGGCCAGCCGGGCCTACGAATCGAATCTGAAGTCGCTTGAGACTTTCAAGCAGATCACCAAACAGACTCTGTCCCTGTTGAGAGATTCTTAATCATGAATCTGACCCCTGTCACCGCCGCCAACTCTTTCGTCCTCCCTGGACCTCAACCACTCGCCAGGGGCGAGTCGGCTCCGTTTGCAGAGCTACTCAACAACGCGATCGCTTCGGCGGATTCGCAGCAAGTCGCATCGCAGACCGGTGTGCAGGCTCTGCTGACCGGGGAGACGGACAATCTGCAATCGGTCGTCATGGGAGCCGCCAAGGCCGATGTCTCCTTACAGATCCTTCTGGGTGTCCGTGACCGACTGGTCAACGCCCATCAGGAGGTCATGCGGATGCAGATTTGATAGCTGATGGCTGATCACAATCCCATGCATCCTGCCGCGTACAGAAGTGAACTCCCCTGTGAATACCTGGCAGCAAACTTGGAAACAGCTCGTCGCGAGTTGGAACTCGTTCACGATGAGTCAGCGCACCGCCTACCTGGGGGGGTGCGGGTTAATGCTCTTCGTGCTGGGCGGAGTCGCTTGGTGGAGTTCCAGGCCCGATTACGCCACGTTGGTCAATCGCCTCTCGCCGACCGAGACGGCGGAAGTCGTGGCCGCTCTCGAAGCCGAGCAGATCCCCTATCAACTCAATTTCGCAGCCTCCGCAGTTTCGGTCCCCAAGGCGTCTTTGGCCCAGGCCCGACTGACCATCAAGGATCAATTGGGGCTCTCTCCTTCTGAGGCCGATGCAGGACAGGAATTCGATCTCTTCGCCGACCCCAGCCAAATTCACCAGCGACTATTGCGGCAACAAGAAAGCCGCCTCGCGCGGTCGATCTCGCAATTCCGTTCGGTCAAGTCGGCTGTGGTGCATCTCAGTAAGCCCGCGTCGTCCACGTTTCTGCGTGATGCGACACCCGCAACTGCCAGCGTGATTGTGGAACTCAAGCCCGGAGCCCAACTCACTTCGCGGGATGCCAACACGATTGTCTCACTGGTCTCGCACGGCGTCGAGGGGCTGCGGGCCGAGGATGTCAGTGTGATGGATACCGAAGGTCGGCTGTTGACCGATACCACCAACTCGGGCGGCGGCGATGTCGCGGGTCAATTGGAATACCGGCGGCGATTCGAGACCGAACTCTCGACCAAGGCCGAGACCATGCTGGGCGAGATGCTGGGGGCGGGGCGATTGATCGTCCGCGTCACAGCCGATATCGACTTCACCGCGACCGAAACCGAACAAACCACTTACGATCCCGATGGGAAGGTCAAAGTCTCCGAGAACATTCGCACCGAGTCCGTCACGGGGAAACCCCGCGCGGGTGGCGCAGCCGGAGTCGGCAGCAACCTGCCTCAGTCCGCTTCGTCCAGCTCGTCGGATTCTTCGACGGTCTCCAAAACCGAAGAGAACGAAACGCAATACGCCAACGCGGAGACCAAGAACACCATCCGCGAAGCTCCGGGAAAGATTCGTCGCATCACGGTCGCGGCGGTCGTTGATCTGACGCCGCCGGATGGAGCGACACCGGCTGCCACAGCGACCCCCGTCACTCAGGCCGATGTCGAGCGGATTGTGAAGCAAGCGGTCGGCTTCGACATTCGCCGCGAGGACCAAGTCGAAGTGCTGGTCTCGAAGATCGCCACACTGCCGGTCATCCCCGCCGACGTGCCGTCCCCGGTCCATTGGGAGAGTTGGGTCCGGACGGGATCGCTCGGCGTGGGAGCACTCGTGGCGCTGCTGATTAGTTGGCTCGCGCTCCGCAGACGACAGACGACTCCGGTGACCACGACCATGGAGTCCGCAGCGCCGCTCCCCGTGGCGATGGCCCATCGGGTGCATCAAATCTCAGAGCAAGTGTTGCGGAACCCCAGGGCGGCGGCCGCTGTGCTTCAAACCTGGTTGAAGTCCGAGTCCGCCGGAGCCAAATCCGAAGCCCCCCCCGCTCGCCGTCGCGCCGCCTGAAGACATCCTTCGGAACACTGTGTCCATCATGACTACCGCCGCCCCCCCACGAATCTCTCGTCGTCTTTCCGGTCCTGAAAAGGCCGCAGCGATGTTTCAATGGCTCTTTCCCGAGGCTGCCGACGCCGTTCTTAAAGAACTCGCCCCGGAAGCAATTGAGCGCCTGCAAGACGAGGCCAAACGCCTCGACTCGACGGTGACCGAAACCGCCGACCCGGAACTGATGATTGAATTCGAACAGATGCTATTACTGACTGCGGCCCACATGCCACCGACGAGCGCCTCAACCTCGCAGGCCGTCAAGGTACAACAGTTGGCCGCTGAGAAGTCTGCCAATCCGGTCGCGGATTTTGGCACTCCCACAGACGATCCGCTCGCCGACCTGGAACGACTGCCGATCCCCGCGCTGGCCCAAGCGTTGCAACGCGAACAGCCGCGGACCATCGCGATCCTGATCAGTCGAGTCTCCCCCCTGAAGACCGCCGAAATCCTGGCCGCGTTGCCCGAGGATCGACGTCTCAAAGTGGCCCAGGAGCTGGCCCGCGATCCCCGTTCTCCCGACGTCCTGGTGCGGCGGCTCGCTCAGGCGGTGATCGAGCATGCGCTCTCGCTGCCCACCGAAAGTGCGGTTTCCACCGATCGAGTGCAGCGGCTGGCGAGCGTGCTCCGCGCGGTCGAGAAGTCCCAGCGCGGCGCCATGCTCGCCGCGATCGAGCAACAGGAACCCGAGTTGGCGGCCCAGCTGCTCGAACAGATTTACGTCTTCGAAGACCTCAGCTCCGCGACCGACCGGACAATCCAGGGAGTGCTGGGGCAGGTCGACACGAACACGCTGGCCACCGCGCTCAAGGATTCGTCCGAGGATCTACAGGAGCGGATCAGCAAGAACTTGTCGACGCGGGCCCGCCAGTCCCTCAAAGAGGAAATGGAGTTCCTTACCCAGGTCTCCCCGAAGAAGGTCGAGCAAGCTCGGCAAGCGATTACCCTGGCCTTGGCCAAGATCGACCGGCAGTCCGAATCCGAGTAGTCCCCCACTCCGAATGCACCCGCTCCCCGTGAATGTTCCGTCCCCCACCTACCGAGTCTCGCTCACGGTCGCCACGCGACCGCAGGGGGTCGTGTTACGGACTTCGACCGCTGCGCCCACCGCTGCGCCGCTCGCCAACACGTCGGGTGACTCTGGACTCTCCGCGATCAAGGCACTCAGCGAGGCCCTCACGGAATGTTCGCTCCAACTGGAAGAGGCCACCGGGATCCGTGTTCAGAATTTGCGAGAACTGCAGGACTTGGCAGTGGAGATCGGAATCGCTGTGGCTTCAAGGGTCGTGCATGAGGCTATCGAAGCGGGTCAGTTCAATGTTCATGGACTGGTCCAACAGGCGATCAACATGTGCGCGGTTCACACATCGGGACGGGTCTGGCTCCATCCGGCTGATGTCGCGGTGCTCCACCAACGACTCACGACCGAACCCGAGACGGGTTGGGCTGGCATCGAGATTCTCGACGATCCGAGTCTCGCGCGGGGCGGTTGTCGCGTGGAGTCTCCCGATCATGCAGTGCGTTACGAAGTTTCGGCCCACTTGGCGGAGATGCGCCGCCACCTTCTGGAAGGATTGGATGATGCTGAAATTGAACGACGAGAAACTTCGGGCCCGGGTCCGCGACTGCGACGGCATCCAGACCGCCGGCGAACTGCTTAGCGCGCACGAGATATTAACCGCAAGACTTATCACCTCGCTCGGCGAGATCTGCGACGTTCATCTCGACGATGGTCGCACGGTGGCGTGCGAAGTCGTCGGATTCGACGGCGGCATCAGTCAATTACTCCCGTTTGTGCAAACCAGCGGTCTGCGGCCCGGTTTGTCAGTCACTGCGCGCGGCAGAGCGCTGCGTGTGCCGGTCGGGCCTTCGCTGCTGGGGCGGGTGCTCAATGGACTGGGTCGGCCCGTCGACGGTGGGCTCCCGCTGAGCACCCGCTGCTACCGCGAGAGCGCCGCCGTCGCGCCCCGAGCAATCGATCGGCCACGGATCGATCGTCCACTGGAAACCGGTGTGCGAGTCATTGACGGACTGTTGACCTGTGGCCGAGGTCAGCGGATCGGTCTCTTTGCAGGGAGCGGTGTCGGCAAAAGCACATTGCTGGGAGAAATCGCGAAGACCGCTCAGGCGGATTTGAACGTCATCGCGCTCGTGGGCGAACGTGGTCGTGAAGTCCGCCCCTTTCTGGAAGATTGCCTCGGAAAGACGGGGCGCGGGCGCTCTGTGGTCGTCCTCGCGACTTCCGAAGAGCCGCCGCTGATGCGCGTTCGTGCTGTCCTCACAGCCGTGGCCATCGCCGCGAGTTTTCGCGAGCAAGGGAACGACGTGATGTTCCTGCTCGACAGCGTGACCCGCATGGCGATGGCCCAGCGCGAGATTGGACTACTGCGGGGTGAGCCGCCCGGTACGCGGGGCTACACGCCGTCGGTCTTCAGTCTGCTGGCGAGTACCATGGAAAAACTCGGCACTTCTCCGTCGGGATCGATCACCGGTCTGATTACGGTGCTAGTGGACGGGGATGACATGGATGAACCCGTCTCTGATGCGGTGCGGGGGATCCTTGATGGCCACTTGATCTTGAACCGCAAGCTCGCAGCGCGCGGCCATTTTCCGGCGGTCGATGTGTTGCGAAGTGTGAGCCGGCTCTTTCAAGAAGTCGCCGACGCCCCACATCGCGAGGCCGCGCGCCGAGTCCGCGAATGTCTCACCACTTACGAGGAGATGGAGGATCTCATTCAGATCGGAGCCTACAAGCGGGGGACCACAGCCCGGATTGATCGTGCGATTCAACTGCATCCCGAGATCCTCAAGTTCCTCAAGCAAGCGTCCAATGCCCCATCGGCATGGGACCAGACCCGCGCCGAGTTGATCCGACTCGGCCAAGCCTGGGGGGAGTAGGACCAGGTCGACGTGAGTGCATCAGAACAGTCGGCAGCCGCCAATTCTGGCCCCCTCTATTCGGTGAGATGACCTCCAACCTGAACATTGAGCGGCTCAACCAATTTCTGAACGAAAAAGTGGACGACATAAAGCTGCGTGACCGCAACAAGTCAAAGGAAGAGGAAGAATGAATGTAGGTACAGATTATTTCTCCCGAACGATAAATAACTGATTTTCAACGACTTGAAATTAGAGGACAGGTTAAAAAATTGCCCAAGCCATTTCAGTTAGTGATGGCACAACTGGCGTTTGCAAACTCCGACCTTGCGTTTCGCGGCAAACACCTGTTTCAAGGGAATTTTTATGGTGTCAGCATTTATGACATCTCCATTCCATCGAAAACCAAACTCGTTACGTCAATGGTTTGTCCCGGTGGACAAGGCGATGTGTCCGTTTACAAAAATCTGATGTTTATGTCGGTCGAGATGCCCAATGGTCGCCTTGATTGCAGCATCACTGGATTTCCTCCTACGCCTCCGAAAGAAGGCGAAGAGAGTAGACCGACGTTACCCG
>JANOKO010000235.1:0-6204 GCA_031419335.1 Planctomycetota bacterium | reverse complement strand
GGAACCACTCATGCCTCTGGCTCAGGGTGTGCCGTTTGTGGATACCGCCTGGTTGAGTCAGGTGATTGGCTGGCAACTCGTGTCACACTTCGGAGTCGCCGGAGCTCAGTTCATGTACGCCGGACTGATTTCCCTGTCGTTCGCGCTCGTGTTGGGATTGGTCTACAAGCGGACTGGTAGCCTGTCTGCCATGCTGGGGGCGTTCCTGACATTTGCCTGGGGAGCGTATCAGCAACTGCTCGTCGTGCGGCCTCAACTGGCCGGGCTCGCCTGCTTCTCACTCGTGCTTGTGGTGGCCACCGCATCGATCGGAAAACGCTGGCACTGGTGGGGAATACCGCTGACGTTTGCTCTGTGGGCGAACCTGCATGGATCATTTGTGATGGGGATCGGGCTGTTGGGGCTGATGGCGATTGGACGTGTGTTTGATGTCATCTGGCGGACGGGTCGGATCTGGGCCGCCTTTCGAGACAGTGAAGCCCGTAGGCTATCCCTCCTGACTCAACTCGCAGCTGCTGCCGTGCTACTCAACCCGTATGGGATCGGCATCTATACCGAAGTCTTCTCCGTGGCCAGCAACCCCAATCTGGAAGACCTGTTCGAGTGGGCACCGCTCTCGCTGCGCATGCTTCAAGGCCAAGCCGCTGCGGCGATCACCATTGGATTATTCCTGCTGTACCGGATGAGTCCGCGGCGGGTGACGTGCGGCGAAGTCCTTTCCATCGTCGGCTTTGGACTGGCGACGTTGTGGACTTCTCGCTTCATCAACTGGTGGGCACCACTCACGGCATATTATGTCGGCGTGCATCTGGCGGCGATTCGTTGGCAGAATTTCGGTCGCCCGGATGAGGAGCGGCGGAGTTCAGGACTCAACACGGTAGTCGCCTGCGGTCTGGCGTGGATCTGCTTCGCTTTCACTCCGTTTGGAGTCACGCTCCTGCATGGCCAACCGAAGGATCCCCAAGAGGCCGCCAAGCATTACCGTAAGGCCGTCTCTCCACTGACCCCATTGGGCGTGACGGCACACCTCAACGCGGAGCCACCCGTGGGGCAGGTGTTTAACACCTATGAGTGGGGCGACTATCTCCATTGGGCTGGACCAAAGGGGATGCTGGTGTTTCTCAACTCACATGCGCATCTCGTCCCGCGCGAGGTGTGGCAGGACTACCTGTCTGTCAGTGCCGCGTCGGCCAACTGGGAGCAGAAACTCGACCAGTACAGCGTGAACATTGTGGTCGTCGATACGGCTCAGCGCGGAGCGCTGATTAAAGCCCTGAAACTGAAGCAGGAAGCCTGGGAGCTGACGTATGAGGACGGCGTGGGGGCTGTCTTTCGCCGGCGCAAGCCGCTCTAACTCCCCGTGGAACAGGCTTCCTACCCTCCAAAACAAGAGCAGGGGGCCAACGGGAAGCCGACCCCAGGTCATCCTGTCTGGATCACTGAACGTTTCCCTCTTTCGCAAGAGACACCTTATGTCTGCCCGTCGTCCATCACTCCTGATGATTCTGTGCGTGCAGCTCCTCGCATGCGGATCGTTCGCCGTCGCTTGGGCCGTCAGCCGTCCCGAGGCCAAAGCGCTCGTCGCGCAGGAACTGTGGCATCGGGATTCTTTCACACATGTGGTGATCCCGCGCGAGAAGCCGCTGGTCATCTCATCGCTCTATGACCGGCCCGACCTCATGAGTGATGCCGACCTCGCGGCAGTCCTCAAGCAGATCGTACCGCGATTTCCGCGACAGTCTTTGAAGCCCAATCATGTCGAGCACGCACTCCGCACATGGGGTGTCGGGGCGGAGTTTCAAGACCCCTCCGTGCTGTCCGGAAAAGAGCTGACCGAGTTCCTGACCGATCACGGGAAATTCATCAACTCTTGGGGAAAGGGCGTCGCCCCTCTGCTGCGCGATCTCCCCACCGGGGTCAGCATCCGCTTTGACCGCACTGATGGGGGCAGCATTCATCACGACCACTGGCTGGCGAGTCTGACCGAGGCGGGAGTCACGTTGAAGACGCCCGTCTACTCTCCCGGTCGCCGCAACGCCACGATTCATACCGTATTGGACCAGGCCCTGCGCGACTTCCGGCTGGACGAGCGCGAGACCGAGTGGACCGCGATGGCCTTCGGACTGTGGATTGCTCCACAGAAACAATGGGTCGGCGGGGATGGACGACACTACTCGTTCGATCTGCTGTCACAGCGGTTGCGGCGGGGGCAGAAAGAACTGGGCGTGTGCAGTGGGACGCACCGGGTCTACTCCCTGATGGCGCTGATTCGATTGGATGATGAGCATGACATCCTCTCCGATTCCGAACGGAAGAACGCCTGGAGCTACCTCGAATCGGTGCGTGACCGCATCACGGATTCACAATTCCCCGATGGACACTGGCCGAGCAATTGGCCTGACGGCAAGTCCGCCGTCGAACAGCCTGTGGCCGATGAGCTGAAGCAGATTCTGATCGCCACGGGGCACCATCTGGAATGGCTCTCGATCGCTCCCAAGGAACTCCACCCGCCCGAAGAAAACATTCAGAAGGCGATGCGCTGGATGACCAAGACGATCACGGAACTGCCCACTGACAAAGTCCTGGAGAACTACACATTCTGCAGCCACATCGGCAAAGCGGCCGCGATGTGGCGCAAGACAAGTCCGGAAACCTTCTGGGAGACGTGGGAAAACGAACACCCCTTCGTTCCCGGAGAAGCCCCAACTGGCGCTCCCGTCGGCGATCCGCCGAAATCAAAGGAGCCCCACTAATTCGCGTGGCCCCCATCGACCATGTCTACGAAAAATCAATAACCTTGACCGCCAGAGGCACAAGTCGTCTGAACAACAGTAATGATCTTGGCGACTTCGCGGGCGTCAGGGCACTCGCGTGAGCCGCACCAGTGCACCGCCCGCAGGAGAGAGTGTGAGTTTCACTCGGGACATCGCAGTGACGGCCTCTTCCCGAATCGCAAAGCGTGTGGCAACAGTCTCATCATCAACAAACAACTCGGCTCGAAACTGACCTGATGAGAGAAAGTCGAGCGGGACATCCAGCGTTCTCGCCTTCTGATTGTTCATCGCTCCCACGTACCACACGTCATCGCTCCGACGCGCGATCACGATGAACTCACCCAGCTTGGCATCCAATCCGCGAGTTTCGTCCCACGTGGTTGGAATTGAGGCCAGCACCGGCAACGCGGGATGCCCACGATAGGCACTCGGGTAGTCGGCCACCATCGACATGTGATTCTGGTACACCACATAACTGGCCAAGGTTTTCGCGGGACTGCCAATGACGAGGGGCGCGTCATTTTGTGCGCGAAACTCTCCCGGACGAACCGTCCGAAAAGATCCCTGGTGGAAGTCCAGTGGACCAGCCAGCATACGAGTCATGGCGACGGTGACTTCGTGTTCGGCGGGGACTCCGGCCTTGTCCCATTTGTCATACTCAAGATTTAAGACTCCCTCGCTCGTCATTAAGTTGGGATATGTTCGCTCCAGCCCGGTCGGCTTCGAACACCCATGCAAAGTGACTGTCATTTGATTCTCTGCTGCCAGTTGAATCGCGCGGCGCAGAAAACGGTTCATCTCCTGATCATCGCGGTCCATAAAATCAAGCATCACACCCTCGATGCCCCACTCCTTGTACAAAGGAAATGAACGCTCCATATGCGTTTCAGCGGCTTTCCAATTCATCCAGAGTCGCAACCGCACCCCCTTTTTCCGCGCATGAGCGAGTACTTCGGTGAGATCCAGTCCTTCGATCGCCGTTGTGGGGTCATCGCCCTGCCAGGGAGCGATCGGCCCGCCGTACCACGCATCCGCTCCCACACCATCCAGCGAGTGATACGGGATCCCCGCCTCGGCGCAGAAGTCAATATAGTGTTTCATGGTCTCTGTATTCAGACCCATCTTGAATGGAACGTTCGTCTCGTAATAACCATTCCACCACGGAAACGTCGTCTTCCCGCTGCGAATCCATGAAGTGTCTGAGATCGCACAGGGTTCATTCAGATTCAGCACCAAATCCGATTCGACCAGTTGCCCGATCCGATCACCGAGTAATACCACTCGCCAGGGCGACACATGGGGGAGCGTGGCGCGCACGGCGATCGTGGGCTCCTTCGGCAGCGGTGACAAACGAGTCTGCAGTCCTCCGCTCGCCAGAGAAGTCAGATAGCCTCCCGCATATTCGTTCACATTGGCTTCTGTGATCGCGACAAACACTCCGTGATCGCACTCCGCCAGCAACGGGAGAGTCCACAGCGTATTCGGCTCCAGCTCACTGACCAACTGCGACTTATAGAAACCCTCAAACGAGGTCGTGTAATCCCTGACCGGCAATGCCGTCGTACGCGCGGTTGCGGGTAGCTGAAACTTTGTTCGCTCCTGCCGAATCGCCAGTGAGTCCCCGGTCTTGCAGGCCGGAAAACGATAGCGAATGGCGACGCCGTCATCTGCCGCATGCAGTACCACTTCCCACTTCCGTTGGGGACCGGCAATCTCTCGCAACCGAACCACCGTCTGCGTCGCCCGCGATGTCACATGATGTCGCTTGCCCGTGACTTGCTCGTAGCTTTCATGAATCGTACGCGTATCAACACCCTCGACTTCGGTTGCAGTTCCCAGTGCAGGTTCTCCGTCGAGTTCAACTCCGAGCCGTGAGGGTGCCAGCACCTCAACATCCTTCATCGTGACTCGAAATCCGGGAACCGGCTGAACTTCGCCCGGAAGCATCAGAAACTCAATGTGGACTCGGCCATCGGGTGAAGTGGCGATCGCCGTGGATTCGGCTGACAACCCTCGCGACATCAATGCCACGATCATCCATCCACAACAACACAACCCGCAACGAACCGTTAACATAAACCACCAGCTACGCTAAGGATGAGATGTGATCCAACGTTGAGCAAGAGATCCAAGTGCCACTACCGAGTGGTCGTTCACATTGCACATGCACACTCAGACTACCGAGCCGGCATGTCAACCGAAAGTCTCATGCCTGATAAGACAGGGTGCATTCGCTCATAGGCGTTGGCCCGACTCCGTCACCCGAGGCGTCAGCGGGGGTGGCCCGGACGTTGCATTGAACTTCTGCGTGACGCAGGAATAAGAGGGATGGAAAGGTGAGCGTCTCCCGTGTAATCCTCTTGTTGTTGCACAACCCAGACACTCAAAGCCGTGTCTGGGCCACCCCGCCACCCCGCGATCTGATTTTCGAGGGTTGAAGTGTTCATGCCAGGAGTCTAGCAAAGGCGGGGGCAGCTCAGGACAGGCCAACATCTGAATCCTCATGATTGGATTCAGAGATTCAGTCGACCTTCCGAGGTGACTTCCGCGGGTTGTGGCACATCTGATAATTTAAGCAATCTCATCTCGCGACATGAGTCGGGCCGGATGGCCATCTCTCCTCATGAATCCTCCCTGTGATCAAACCCAGAGTATGCCCCCGTGAATCAGACTTTCTTCGCGTGCCTGAAACTCAAGTGTTTGACTGTTCTGGGATTGGCCTTGCTCCTACTGGCGCTGGCCGGGCCGAGCCCAGCTGCGGACCAGTCCGTCCAGCCTGCGGCCAGCTACCGCGAGTGGAAGCACACCGGCTCGGTATTCGTGCTCACAACACCCGAGGGAGCGAACCTGCCGGAGTCGGCATCGGTCGACGGGTTTCCGTTACTCGTGCGGCTGCATCAGGACTTCTTCGACTTCGATCAAGCCCAGCCGAACGGGGCGGACCTGCGGTTCTCTTCTAGCACGGGGGAGCCACTCCAGTATCAGATCGAGGAATGGGACACCGCTCAGGGAGTCGCCAGCGTCTGGGTGCGGGTGCCGAAGATCACCGGCAACTCGCGACAGGAAATCCACCTCCACTGGGGCCAACACAACGCCCAGAGCGAGTCCAACGGCCAAGCCGTGTTCAACGACACCAACGGCTACGTCAGCGTCTGGCACATGCACGAGACGGTGAAGGACGAGGTCGGCAAACTCCCCAGCGAGGACAAAGGGACCACCGCCACACCTGGCATGATCGGCGTGTCCCGGCACTTCCCGGGACAGAAGGGGGTTTTCTGTGGCGACATGATTCTCGACTACCCCTCCGCCGATAGCTCGCACAGCACGGAAGCCTGGTTCCGGATCGAGCAGCCGAACGCCACGATCATCGGCTGGGGCAACGAGGGCGGCGGTCGCGGCAGCAAGGTCCGCATGCAATTCCGCAGCCCGC
>JANOKO010000234.1:0-1497 GCA_031419335.1 Planctomycetota bacterium | reverse complement strand
GCTGTTGCACGTGGGGACTGGTCTCGTCTGGTTCGCCTTCGCCGCCGGGCAGCATGCCGAGTGACCGTCGCGGGAGTGGTGGGAATGGACTCGGGACTCATGTCGGGACTCATGCGGCGTGCGGAGATCGGAGTCGCGTGTCCTCCTCACCAGCAGCATAGGATATCGGCCAACTGAAATCTGGCGCAGACCGAGAAGCCTGCGGAAATGACGTGTCCGACCACACGACATGCCTCGCGTTCTGGGTCTCTTTGATCAGCCTTGCACGCTCGCGGCCTCGGCCCTCAGCTTGGAGCGAATCGACCACAGCAGCCCCCCGCCGAGCAGCGAGATCCCGCCGATCCATCCGATGTGGAACAACACCTGCAGGGAGTACGGCCCCGGTGGACTCATGAACCCGAACGTCATGAACAGGGTGATGATCCAACCCACCCAAATCGCCCAGTACAGCGCCCCCGAGAGCAGAATCGCGACCCACGGGTTGAACCGTAGCGAGAACCACGTCAATACGATGAGTGCCGTTACGAATTGCGTGACGACTTGCAGGACGATCCCCAGCGTCGCCAGCGGATCATCAATCACATCTCGCCAGAAGTAATCCAGATCCTCGGTGGTTGTGACCATCGCCAGTCCGCACAGAAACGCCACCACCCACGGAACAAGATGGACTGCCGCACCCAGGATCTTGCGGCGGCAGATCGCCCCCAGCGGGAGCGGCAACAGTAAGAGCGACTCCCACGTCTGCCGTCGGAATTCGTACGCGAACAGATTCACAGTCAGGTACAGCAGATCGAGACCGAACGCCCATGCTGCGCTGCTCATGATGGGTTCGTCCGCGTAAAGAGCCCGGTAGTACGGATCATCCAGACCGCTCGTGCCGTTAAGAAACATACGAAGCCATGTCAGACCGACGATTCCCAGGACAGCTAAACCGGCAATCAAGCAGCGAGTTTTCAAGCCAGTCCGGCCACCCCCCAGCAGGAAGAAGTCCTTCCACGCGATCGCGTTCTGCCAGCTCCGGACCGACGCGCGACGACCACCACCAGCTGGGGAATTGGCCAGCGACATGACCTGTGTCACCGGAGATGAATCGGACTCAAGGGAGGGGACAGAGTGGGCCAGTGGTTTCCGGCGGCGGAAGAGAAGTGCGATCCAATCCTTCACAGGGAATCTCTTGGAATCCAGCCACTCCAGTTCGGTCTGCGTCGACTCATGCTGGTTCCAATAATTGAACGACCCGACGGACAGCCATGAGACCAACCCCGCCAGCACGAGACTCGCTCCCACCGCCAAATACGTCCCAGAGACCGTGGCTCCCGATTGCAGCAACATCTCCAATTGGAGTACCGGGGACAGCGGGGCCAGTAAATTCGCGCTCGGTCGGAAGGGCACCAACAGACTCCCTGCCACGATACGATGCCTCAGAAAATCCCACACGACGAGAATTCCAACGGTCCAGCAGAACACCAGCGCACTCGCCATCACCACCGCCCCGCC
>JANOKO010000233.1:0-4561 GCA_031419335.1 Planctomycetota bacterium | reverse complement strand
TTCCGTCCACCAAAACGGAGTCTCCACGGTCTGGCGATCCTCGCCTAGACCACTTAACTTTCCGGATGGCCTCTTAGAGTCGCTCGCACCGGGAATGCACACGTAACACCGTGAGACTGTCCGGGAATGTGTGCCACGCCTGAACCGCCACGGCGTCATAGGAGAAATCGAGCGACACGCCGCTCAGAGCGGGCGGCAGCAGACGGTGCTCGCCCAGGAACTCCCGACTTACCAAGGCCCTCCGCGCATCGGCCTCCCACCGTTCTTGTAAGGCCAGGTATTCCTCGTGTTCATAGGTCTCGATCACCATCCGAGTTTCCCAGTGGAACACCCCTGCCAGTTCCAAGCTCTCTTCCCGCTCCGTCGAGATCGGGAACGCCAGACGTTGCCCGCGCTGAGGCAGGGCGATCGACGTGGACAGCAGTGTCTCGCACGACGACTCCCCGGCCACCGAGATCTGGATCACATGCCCCGCCTCAACCAGCGACAACACGCAGCTGAAATCTCCCGTCTGGATTCGGGCTGTGATCGCACTGGGATACAACTCGGGATGCAAAGCCCGGTCGAAGACACGCAGGGCGAGATCCTTGAGTTTTGGTCTCGTGGGCGTAACTGGCATGGGGGGCTCCTGAGGATTGTCGGCGATTTCTCCGAAATCGCTGTCGCCACGCTCGACAGAGCGTGGCGAATGGGGACTCACGTCCGACCGAAGGGGAGACCGACGCGGGGACCATTCCAAGTGACAGCATCGAGCGCCGCTCGCTCACCTTCTGGCGAAGGTCGCTAAGATCAACTCACTTCCCGATGCAGTACAGCCCATCGAACGTCCGGATCAGAATCCGCCCGTCCACGAACACCGGCGTCGCCACCACAGTCTGGCCCTCGCCCAGGCTGTTCTGGCCCACCAACTTGAAGGCGTCTCCCGCCTCGGCCACGAACGTCATCCCGTCCTCGCGAATCGCGTACAGGTGACCTCCGGCCAAGACCGGACTCGCACTGTAGGCATGGCGATTCTTCTCCAGCTCGGACTGCCAGACCACTTCGCCATTCTTCGCGTTCACACTGGCCAACACGCCCTTGTCAGTCAGCACATACGCCTTGCCCCCCACCGCAATCGGAGTCGGCACATCCGACGAGATCCCCGGCTTCGACCAGACGACATGCGAGTTCGTCACGTCACCCGTCCCACCCAGCATGATCCCGTGCAGCATATTCCCCCGTGAGTACGGGGCGACCACCATTCCGTCTGCCACAGTTGCGGAGGCGATCGATCGGTTGTACTTGTTGACCTCGGGGTTGAGCGACCCGACCCGCCACAGCTCTGTGCCATTGGCGGCCGAGTGGGCGGTGACAAAGTCGGCCCCCACGTTGACGAGAGTCTCCTGGCCATTGAAGGTTGTCACGACGGGGGTCGAGTAACTCTGAGCCGCCTCTTCCGGGGCACCGAGTTCTCGCAGCACCTTCCATACGACATCGCCGTTCTCTTTATGAAAAGCAGCAATGTACGACGGGGATGGCGGCGACTGCATGACCGTGATCACGACATGCTTCTCAGTCAGCACCGGACTGCTGCCCAAATCCCACCACAGCGTGTCCTCTCCGTATTCTTTCTGAAGATTCTTGTGCCAGACGATGTTCCCCTTCAAATCGAGAGCCGCGAAGTCTCCGCTCTTGAAGTACACGAACACGTGCTTACCATCGGTCACTGGCGACGGGTTACAGCCGCTCCCCTTCTTGTGCTTGCCGGGCTTCTCATTCCCGACCTCTGTCTTCCAAAGGATGGCACCGGTCTCGCGGTTCAGTCCCCAGACCTTATTCTTGCCGTTCTCGTCATGGGCGTCCCGCTCCACGCAAGTCAGCGCGATCAGCGAGCCGGTCACGACCGGCGTCGACCCGGCGGCACCCGGCAACGGAGTCTTCCAGGTCACGTGTTCGGTGGCCGACCACTGCGTTGGATAGTCCCCGTCGTCCGCGATCCCATTTCCCGTAGGCCCCCGCCAACTGGGCCAATCTCCCGCACACAAGGAACTCGCACAAAACACCAGACCCAAGAACACAGACAGTCGCATGGAATCACTCGCTATCGGATCGCCACTGGCCAGCACAAATACGGAGTTGCGGCCCCACGCTGAGTTCCGCCACTGGAGAGTCAGGATAACTGGCTCGCGATGTTGTCGGGAGGATGAAAGGGGGTTTGTCTTTGAACCGGAGCTGAATTGACGGAATCAGGAATCCGCAAGAAAGCTGCATCCCCGGAGTTCACTCAAGCTCCCTGGCATCGCCCCGGGGCACATTCTCATCGCGGCAAAGAACACGACTCCCCGATCCAGAACTTCACACAGACCGGCGTCGGAACTTTCGACTGGCTCCCCGTCGGGGTCAGCTTTCCGGTCTCTTGGTCAATCTTCAAGACGACGACCGTATCGGTGTCCTGATTCGCAGCCAGGATGTACTTGCCACTGGGATCGATGCAGAAGTTGCGGGGAACGCCGCCCTCGGTCGACTGGTTGCCGACGTGAGTGAGCAAGCCGGTCTTTTGGTCCACGGAATAGATCGCCAAGCTGTTGTGGCCTCTGTTGGAGACGTACACGAATTTGCCGCTGGGGTGGACCTGAGTCTCGGCTGTCGAGTTACCGGGGACGGGTTTGCTGTCCGGCAAGGTGCTGAGAGTCTGGATTCCCGCCAGGACTCCACCCACTTGGACCTGGAAAGTGGTGACCTCTGAGGTCATCTCCAGGTTGGTGTAGGCGTATTTCCCCGAGGGGTGAAACGCGAAGTGTCGTGGCCCGCCCCCTGGTTTCGTCGAGGTGGATGGTGGCTCATTGGCGACCAACTGGCCGTGGTCGGCGTCGAACTTGTAAACCAGCACTTTGTCGAGTCCGAGATCGGCGACGACCGCGTAGTCGCCCGTTGGATCGACGTTGATCGAGTGCGCATGGGCAGATTCTTGACGCCCCTTGTCGATGCTCGATCCGACATGCTGCACGAAGCAACTGGTCGGCTTCAGCGACCCGTCCGCATCGATGGGCAGGCACGCTACGCTGCCCCCGCTGTAGTTGGCGATCAGCAGATTCTTCCCCGTCGGATCAACGACGAGATGGCACGGTGCCCCCCCACCCGTGATCTCCCCGTTGAGTAAATCGAGCTTCCCCGAGGCCGGGTCGATTGTGTAGGCCGAAACACCGCCACCCAGCTTTCCATCGGGCGAACTGACCTCACTCACGGCGTAGAGGAACCTGCGATTGGGATGAATGGCGACAAATGAGGGGTTTTTCTGGGGAGCTGCAACCCTTGCCTCAGACACGGTGCCGGCGTCCCGATCCAGTTCGAGGACATACACTCCTTCGCTGCCGTGGCTCGTGTAAGTGCCGATGTAGGCTCTGACTGTATCCCCGGCATGACTCATGGCTGATATTCCCAGTGCCAGACAAACGCTCCACACACTCATGTGACTCCACCGCATCATCGCCTCACTCTCAAATGATGTTCCGCCGATGGCCTTGATGGCTCAATCGCATGCACAGTTGAACCGAGTTGCCGTGGGGGGACAAGTGTGCGGGACCAGAGACAGCTCCTATTCGACCTCGTTCGGTGCTAGCAACACTGTTGCCAGGCCGCATTGGTCCATAGAATGCGGGCTTCCCTTGGCACATCCCGGTTCGCCGGTCTCAGCAGTTCAGGCAGTTTTCATGCTCGAAGGCATCACGAAGTCGCTCACCGAATCGCTCGGCAGCATGTTTCGCGGCAAGCTGAGCGAAGGCAATATCCGCGAGGGGATGCTCAAGGTCCGGCAGGCCCTGCTCGAGGCCGATGTCAATTATGACGTGGCCAAGAGCTTCTGCGACAAGGTCACGGAAGAGGCGGTTGGGGAGAAAGTCCTCAAGTCGCTGAACCCGACCGAGCAGATTATCTCGGTCGTATTCCAGGAACTCATCAACCTCATGGGGCCGGTCGATCACTCGATCGAGATGCGGCGCGGCGAGCTGACCATCCTCATGATGTGCGGGCTCCAGGGGTCGGGCAAGACCACCACCTGCGGCAAACTCGCCAAAATGCTCAAAGAGCAAGGGGCCAAGCCCATGCTCGTCGCCGCCGACCTCCAGCGACCTGCCGCCATCGAGCAGCTGCGCGTGATCGGCGAGCAGATCGGGGTGCCCGTCTACTCGGAAGACCCGGCGAATTCGAACCCGGTGAAGGTCTGCCAGAACAGCCGAAAAGCTGCGGAGAAGCAGGGTTGCAACATCCTGATTCTCGACACCGCCGGCCGGCTGCACGTCGACGACGCTCTGATGAAAGAGCTGATCGAGATTGACAACACACTCAAGCCACACCAGGCATTCCTGGTGTGTGACGCGATGACGGGGCAGGATGCGGTCCGGAGTGCGAAGTCGTTTAACGATGCCTTGGAACTGGACGGCGTGATCCTAACCAAGCTGGATGGGGACACTCGCGGGGGGGCGGCACTGTCGGTGAAGGCGGTCACGGGGGTGCCGATCAAATTTATCGGGACTGGCGAACAGCTCGACAAACTCCAGCCGTTCCACCCCGACAGAATGGCCCA
>JANOKO010000232.1:0-10806 GCA_031419335.1 Planctomycetota bacterium | reverse complement strand
ATGACGAAGCACGGCTCTTTGGTGCCGAGACACTCACGTATGAGAGCCTGGATCCACCCTACAGCGCGAAGAACGGAGCCTGTGAATCCATGGATGAGTTGTTGCTCGTCAGCGGTGTGACGCCGGAATTACTTTACGGAGAGGACGCGAACCGCAACGGTTTGCTAGACCCCAACGAAAACGATGGAGCATTGACCTCCCCGTTTGATGACGAGGACGGGTTGCTCGACCTGGGTTGGAATTCATACCTCACCATCTTCTCCAGCGAGTCGAACCTCCAGCAAGACGGCTCTGAACGCATCGACTTGAATCAGCCGTTATTGACAGAGTTGTACGATCAACTCGAAGAAGAGTTCGGAGCCGAAATCGCGATGTTCATCACAGCTTTCCGGCTCAACGGCCCGGTCACTCCATCAGTGGTGGCAGGGTCGACGACGGCCACAACCGGGGACTCCGAGACAGACTCGGCACTCGAAGGGATCGCGAACGGTTTAGCTCAACAAATCACTCGCGTCGCGACCGGTTCTGGAGGCGGCACCGATGGAGCTGGCAGTGATGCAGGGACCGTCACCCGCGCCGGGATGGATTTGACCGCGGGAGCCAAGACAACCCTGGTGACGCTCTATGAACTGGTCGATGCTCAGGTCACGGTGGATCTCGATGGGGAATCCACCACTCTCGAAAGCCCCTGGTCCACCAGTAGTGGAGGCTTGTCGACCACGCTGCCGACCCTCCTGGAGAAAATGACCACAACCTCGGCCAGCACTCTGGATGGCCGAATCAATATCAATCAGGCGCGTCGGGAGGTATTACTCGGCGTTCCCCAAATGCCTGCCGATCTCCCGGACTTGATCGCCAGTCGCCAATTGATTGACTCAGACGGTCAGCCAATAACCGACCTCATCGGTCAACGCTCGACCAGCGGGTGGCTCTTGATTGATGGACTGGTCGATCTCACGACCATGCAAATGCTCGATAAGTACCTGTGTGCTCGAGGAGATGTCATCTCGGTGCAGTCCATCGGTTGTTTTGATCGAGGCGGAGCTATCACTCGGATTGAGGCCGTGATCGATGCCACTCAGAAACCCCCGCGTGTGATCTTTCGCCGCGATCTGACTCGACTGGGACCGGGATACCGCCCGGATCAGTTGATCCCGGCAGAGGTCAGTACCCCGTAGCCACGTTCGCCAGAACGTGGGCGAACGTAGCTATTCGGTGGCTCCCAAAGCACCTTCGTCCGTGAACAGCTTGTACTCGACCGCATCCACGAGCGCGATCCAACTGGCCTCGATGATGTTTTCGCTGACGCCGACGGTACTCCAGAAGTCGGAGTCGTCGCTGCTTTCGATGACGACGCGTACGCGGGCGGCAGTGCCTTCCGTCGAGTTGATGACGCGGACCTTGTAATCGACGAGCTTCATCGTCGCGAGGCTCGGGTAGGACGGGACCAGCGCCTTGCGCAAGGCATTGTCAAGGGCATTCACGGGGCCATCGCCTTCGCCCGCGACGTGCTGGATGGTGTCGCCGACTCGCAGTTTGAGTGTCGCCTCGGTAGAGAGCGTTGAGGGTTCGGAGCATCCCTCCCCCATAAACTTCCCCTCATCCATCTGCGTGCTGACTCGCGAATGCACCCGCTCGAACTTCGGCTTGTACGTCCCGGCACACTTCTTCATGAGTACGTCAAACGAAGCTTCTGCCGCCTCGAACTGATACCCCTGGTTCTCGAGTTCGACGACGCGGGCCAGAATGCGGCGCATCAGTTCGTCGTCCTTTTCGAGGGCGTACTTTGTGGCCTTCGCGATGATGTTCGACCGGCCCGACAGCTCGCTGACCAGCACTCGCCGCTCGTTGCCGACCGTCTCGGGGGTGATGTGTTCGTAGCTTTGGGAAATGCGGTTGATGGCGTGAACGTGCATACCGCCCTTGTGGGCAAAGGCACTGCGACCTACGAACGCCTGGTTGTTGCGGACGTTCATGTTGGCCAGTTCATAGATGTACCGCGACAGCTCGGTGAGCCGCTTAATCCCCCCCGGCACCAGGATCTCCTGCTGCTTCTTGAGGGCCAAGTTGGCCGCCACGCTGATGAGGTCCGCGTTCCCGCAGCGCTCGCCGATGCCGTTGATCGTGCCCTGCACCTGGATCGCCCCGTGGTCGATCGCGCGGAGCGAGTTCGCCACCGCCACATCGCAGTCGTTGTGGCAATGGATGCCCAGCGGCACGATCAACTTCGCCTTCAGTTCGCTGACCGTCGCG
The DNA here is from genome assembly GCA_031419335.1 of Planctomycetota bacterium. Lineage (GTDB taxonomy): Bacteria > Planctomycetota > Planctomycetia > Planctomycetales > Planctomycetaceae > TH-plancto1. Next base: position 8,553 of record JANOKO010000232.1, on the reverse strand, counting down.
GCGATCTGCTCGGGGAGATTCCCGCCGTTGGTATCGCAGCAGACGATGATCTCGGCACCGGCCTCGGACGCAGCTGTGACGGTCTTCAGCGCGTACTCGGGGTTGGCCTTCCAGCCGTCGAAGAAATGCTCCGCGTCATAGAACACCCGCCGCCCCTGCGACCGCAGGTACGACACCGAGTCGCGGATCATCGCCAGATTCTCCTCCAGCGACACCCGCAGCACCTCAGTCACGTGCAAGTCCCACGTCTTGCCCACCACCGTGCAGACCTGGGCCCGCGTGTTCATCATCGCCTGAATGCCGGGGTCTTCGGCAGCTGTGACCCCGCGTCGCCGCGTCATGCCAAAGGAACACACCACCGCATGCTGAAGCGGCATGTCGGCGATGAGTTGGAAGTATTCCGTGTCCTTGTCGTTCGACCCGGCGAAGCCACCCTCAATGAAGTCGAACCCCATCTCGTCAAGCCGTTTTGTGATGAGCAGTTTGTCCTGGAGGGAGAAGTTGACACCTTCTCCCTGGCTGCCGTCGCGGAGCGTGGTGTCGTAGAGCTGGACTCGCATGATAAAGGCCGGAAAGGAGAGTGTGGCGCAGGCATTCCTGCCTGCCGGTCTGTGGTTCTGCAGGGGACGCGCAGAAATGCTTGCCCCACTGAAGCTCCAAAACGAAAAAACCCCAGGTCGCGTGCGACCCGGGGTTGAAGTGACTCAAACTGGGGGGAGTCCTCAACGTCGCCAGAGCGCAGGAATCATTCGAATACCAATGCCGATCAACCGGCAGCTGCGGCAAATCGAAATGTTCTCGCGTTCCGCCACGTGGGCATCCTCAAAGAGGCGCTTGGAGTGTCCAAAAACCCGTTGGGCAATCGTAGCTCGAACCAGGAATCAGGTCAATTGAAAGTGGATTGATCGAATGTAGAGTGTGCGGCCAGATTTTATGGCGGGGGTAAGTGTTAGGGGTGCATGAGGTTCCAGAATTTCTCGGTGAGGCGGCTTTGGTGGACGGCTTCGATGGTGCTGATGGCCAGGGCGTTGGCGGTGTTCCAGCGGCGGCCGTGGCCTTTCAGGCGGAGGGTTTCGCACTTGCACTGGGCTTCGGTGGGGCCGCTGCCGATGTCGCGTCCGGCAGCGCGGAATTCGGGGTAGGTGATCAGGGCACGGCGGTCGCTGACATCGTTCACGAGGCGGGTGGCGGCTTGTTTCTGCTTCGGGCTGCGGGGGGGGGGGGCGGAACGTCACGAGGCTGTCGAACCCGGAGGTGTGTGTGGACTTCCACACGCTTCGTGGGCGCGGGAAAGGGAGAGTATCCTATCCTGTGAGGAGATCGTCGCATGTCTTTAATGTCTATGAAGTCAGTGGTCCCCATGAAGTCAGTCAGCCCATCGAGCCCGTGTCACCCAATGATTTCGTGGCCCGATTGTTTGTGGAAAGAGTCGTTGACTCGAAACAATCGATTGAGATGGATGATGTCATAGAAATCGGCAAAAACCAGGGTTTCATCGCACAGTTCGGACTTGAACTCGCCCAAGAGTTACCAACTCAGTTCGAAGGAAGAAAGGTTGAGGCACCTTCGGAATGGGGGATGATGGTCCTCATCTACCCACGGAATGGTGATTCCAAGAGTAAAAGTGCCTTACGAGGTTGCGTTCAGCCCTTGGATCGTCCCGGACAGAAACGCAGTTGGATGTTAGTCAATGCGGGAGAGAGTTCTTTTTGGTCTGCGGACGGACGTAACGCCCTGAAAGTGCCGACCCAGCCTGACTCTCTTGAATCCATGGCTTCTTGGAAAGCGGGGAAATCGAATTGGTATTGGTCTTACATGTGCGTAGACAAGGATCAAGAGGGTGAGTTTGTTTACGAGATACACCTGCTTCCCACAGCTCGTTGGATATCCCCCGTTCGATTGGAATATGGAACACCGGTTGTCTTGAAACGCGGGCTGTTGAAGGTCGTGGAGGAGAAGTTGGATGCTTCCTTTTAACGGGGTGTTCCTCTCCCTCTAGCGTTGCGATTTCTTCGCCAATCGGCAACAGTGGTGACAGAGTCGCAGCTGTCCCGGAAGCTGGGTGCCTCAGCGTTGGCTGGGACATCTGTATCGTGCTTCGCGGAGCGGTGCGTCCTGCCCTCCAAGCCCGCCAACCATGTCACTGTCTTACCGCGATTCCGGTGTCGATCTCGAACTCTACGAGCAGGCGATGGGCCGCATTCCGGCCTTACTCGCGCGGACGAACACGCCGCGCGTGATGCCGTTGCCCGGAGGCTTTGCGGGGCTGTTTAGGTTGCAGGACGCGGCCCACAAGTACCGCGACCCGGTCCTGGTCTCGGGGACGGATGGCGTCGGCACCAAGATCAAGGTGGCCCACATGGCGGGGGTGTACGACACGATTGGAATCGATCTGGTCGCCATGTGCGTCAACGACTGCTTATGCCTGGGGGCTGAGCCGCTGTTCTTCCTCGACTACGTGGCGATGGGCAAGGACAACCCCGACCGCCTGACCCAGATTGTCAAGGGTGTGACAGACGGCTGTATCCAGGCCGGGACCGCCCTGCTCGGCGGCGAGACGGCGATCATGCCGGACATCTACAGCGTGGACGACTTCGACCTCGCCGGATTCTGCGTGGCGGTGGCCGAGAAGGACAAGCTGCTGACCGGGGCGTCAATCCGTCCGGGGGATGTGCTGATCGGCGTGCCGAGTACGGGGTTCCACTCGAACGGGTATAGCCTGGTTCGCAAAGCAGTTTTTGAGGCCGGGAAGCAGAAGATCGATGCGCATATCCCCGAACTCGGAAAGACGGTGGCCGAGGCGCTCCTGGCCCCGACCCGCATCTATTCGTCATTGACGGCCAGCGTGCTGTCGAAGTTCATGGTGGATATTAATCTGATGGCCATCGCGCACATCACCGGCGGCGGACTGGGCGACAACATCGCGCGGCTACTCCCCGAAGGCTGTGCGATCCGGATTGATCGCGCAACCTGGACTCCGAATCCGGTGTTCGGCTGGGTGCAGGGGTTGGGACAGATCGACCGCGAGGAGATGTTCCGCGTGTTCAATATGGGGATCGGGATGGTCTTCGTGGTGCGGCAGGATGTGGCCGACCGAGTGCTGTTACACTTCACGAGCCTCAACGAGACTGCACATGTCATTGGCGAAGTCATCGCGGGTGAGCAGCAGACGACGTATGTGAATTAGCAAACGCACAGAAGGAGTGTTCATTCCACCGGTGACGGTGTGGCCAATAGGCCGTTCTGCCGCGCCAGGAACCCTGTTCTGAATCGGCTCTCAAGCGAGTTCACCCAACGATCATGCGTGTCAGTTGGACCACTCTGCCGGACGCGTGGCACTTCGAATTCCCAGAACGACCAGCGTTGTCAACAGCGTCGTCAGCGTGACCGACTGAGCCAGAGGCCACCCCGGGGTTGAAGAAAGACCAGTCACCCAGTTCGAGATGTGCGGCGTGGCAACCCAGCCTGCGGTGGTGAAGACCGCGATGAGGACCACACGGCTCCAGTGGGTTTGCGGAAGTTGGATTCTCCAATGACTTGCCAGCGCGACGCCGATGACCCCGGTCACAACTCGCCCTCCGAGTGGCCCTCCCTGTGCCGCATCGAGGAGTAGCCCACACAGCGCCGCCCCCAAAACACCGTAGCGGGGTGCCCGCATCGCGAGCAATAAGATATATACGCCCGTGGCGCTCGGCCCTCGGGAATCCGGCGTGTGGCTGGAACAGTCCCAAACGCAACTGACATAACCCAAGGCGATCCACAGCAGAGTACCACCCATCATCGCAGCTCCAGTGTCTGGGGTGGTGCCGCCTTTTCCCGTTCCGCTCCACGGTGTAACAATTCCAGGACCACCACTTCGCGCGGCGGCGTACCGCTGCGTGAAGGCGTGACCTCGATTCCCCAATCGGGTTCTCCCGACCTCAACTCAGCGCGAGTAATTGTCCCATAAAACAGCGGTGGTGAGAGAGGAATTCCACGAAGCGAGGTGAACACGAGATCCCCTTCAGCGACTGGTTCAGTCGTGCCGATGTGGAGTAATCGGCACGTCCCCTCTGTCGAACCAGATACGACCCCTTGGGCGCCGAGCAATGCTTCTCCGTCCTGCAACCGCACGATCTGAGCCTGCCCACGAAATGCAGGGTCGGTGATTGACTGGAGAGTACTGGTCCAGCGACTGGTGCGGGAGATTCGTCCCAGAATTGTGCGACCGGCGAGGACCAGATCATCGGTGGCAATTCCCAGCGCGAGTCCTTGATCGAGGAGCGACTCACCCGGTGCGAGGACCAGGTCGTGGATCGCCACTTGATCCGCTGTCCCCGCGCGGATGACGGGAGAGGCCGTCACTTGGCTTTCCGGATGCTCCCAGCCAATCACACGCGCTGTCCGTAAGCGCGGCCGGACTTGCGGTGCAATGATCGTAGCCTCTGGCCAAATCGGGACATGCGTGGCAGTAGTCAGTTCGGCTTGGAGACAGGCGGCTTCAGCCTGCCAGTAATGCGCCTGACGCTGCCAGGCGGAATCGGTGTCCACCATTGTCGTGCTTTGTGACGAATCCGAGACACCGGTGTGTTCGGGAGTCACCACCGCCGCAATCACACATTGTCCAGGAGCCAGCCCATCATGGACTAAGCTGCGGAGACGTTCTGACCACGCCTCGGGCAGACACATCAGCAGCGCCCCCACCAAGACTCCACTGGCAATCGAGACGAAACCATGCGGAGACTGCGGCTCAGCGCCCATCGGTGACCAGACTTTCCCGCCACAAATCGAAGTGCTCCAGGCAAATCAGCGCCCCACGAATCGAGGTCCGCTCCGGGTCATGGTCGCGGCGGACGGGAATCCCGATTTGCTCGCGGAGAAACGGTTCCATACCTCGCAACAGTGCTGTGCCCCCTGTCAGCACGATTCCGGTATCCGCCAGGTCAGCGACGAGTTGCGGCTGACAACGCTCAATGGTCGAGCGGATGCCGCTGACGACGAGTTGCAACGGGTCCGCGAGCGCCTGACGGATCTCCTCGCTGCCCACGACCAGTTTTCGTGCCACTCCACTGATCGTGTCCAGCCCGCGTATTTCCATCGATAATTCCTGATCGAGAGGCACAGCGCTGCCGATTTCGAGCTTGATCTGCTCGGCTGTGAAGGGGCTGATACGGAGCGAGTGCTGTCTCCGCATACAATCCATGATCGCTTGATCGAGGTGGTTGCCCGCGACGCGCAAAGTTTGGCCCGCAACTTCATCCCCCAGGCTCATGATCGAGACTTGCGACGCCCCGCCGCCCAAATCGCAGACCATACTGGCCAGTGGCTCCGAGATCGGCAGACCCGCCCCAATGCACGCGGCCTTGGTTACGGATAATAAGAATACCCGCTCGGCCCCGGCCCGCTCCACACTGGTAAAGACGGCTCGACTCTCTACGGGAGAGAGCCCGGCTGGAACGGTCACCACGACGCGCGGATGCCCGTTGGCTCGTTTCAGAGCCTTGCGAAAGAAATAAGAGACCATCGCTTCGCACAGTTCGAAATCGGTGATCGCTCCATTCCGAATCGGCTGCACCGCACTGATCGAATCGGGAGTCCGCCCCAGCATCTGTCGGGCCAGAGTCCCGACGCAGGTGCCTCGACCCAAGACGCGCCGGCTACCGGTTTCGAGTGCAATGACCGACGGTTCTTCGAGTACGACACCCCGTCCCGGAATGGCAATCCGGGTACTGGTCGTCCCGAGATCCAGCGCCACATCGGGCGTCAACCAGCGTCGGAAACGGTGAAACATCCTGCCCCCCAGTGAATCGTCCATGAGAAGGACCGTTGTATCCGACCGGCGGTTTTTGCCGCAAGAGGCGTTCTCCCACTCACTGGTGGGGAGACACGGCTGCGAAGCACCTAGTGCTGTGTCAACACTTGATTCTGGGGTCGGGAGGGCGAGGCTCCTGCCGAGCCGCTCAGGCGAGTCGACGTGTCCCCTGGCTTACGGCTCAGCAGGAGCTTCGCCCTCCCGGACAGGATCCCATCACCCCAATTCCAAGACTTGACGAGGCACTAGTACCCCATTGGAGCGAAGGGGTGGTGAACCGAGCGACTTATCTGAAATGCCCCAGTGCGTCCCGCACTCTCGGGGCTGTCTCGTAAAGTGCGCTCATCCGGTCGCAGTCGAACGGGATGTGACGCGGACCGCACAGGCTTTATACGCGGGTTGCTTCGAGTAGGGGTCGAACACGGCGTCGGTGAGACGATTCGTCTCTACGTAGTGCATGGGGAGGAACACCTGTCCGGTGGGAACGGTCGCGGTGAGGATCGCAGTGGCTCGGATATGTCCGCGACGAGAAGTGATCTCCACTGTGCCATGCGGAGCAATGCCGAGGGCTCGGGCGTCCACCGGGTTGATCTCCAGGTAGATCGACTCCGGGTAAAGCTTTCGCAGGACTGAGGACTTCGAGGTCCGCGTCTGAGTATGCCACTGCGACGCGGTCCCGCGACCGGTGAGCAGTAGCAGCGGATACTGATGGTTCGTCGGCTCGGGCAGTTCGCGCGGGGCCTCGAACAGGAACTTCGCGCGGCCATCGGAGTGGTAGTAGTGGCCGTCTTCGAACAGGCGACGCTCGACCGAAAGTGGAGAGACGAGAGACGAGAGATGAGAGCCAGAGGACGGGGGAAAGTCGAAAGGGGTGCAAGCAACTGTTGAATTGGCGACAGCGCTCTCCTCGCCCTCTGGCTCTCGTCTCTCGTCTCTCCCCTCTCGTCTCCTCCACGGCCACTGCACCCCGCCCGCCGCATCGATCTCGGCATAGCTCCCCAGCCCCGTGATGTCGCAAGGCTGGCCAGCCGAGAGTTTTTGTAGGATGCGAAACACCGCCTGCGGGTCGGTCCACTCGCGGAACATCTCGCCGCAGCCCCACGCCTCCGCGATCAGTCGGAAGATCGAGAAGTCGGACAGTGCCTGACCCGGTGCGCGGGCCACTTTGCGGACGACGCCGACTCGGCGTTCGGAGTTGATAAACGTGCCGTCCTTCTCGCCCCACCCCGCAGCGGGAAGGACGAGGTCGGCCATCAAGGCGGTCTCGGTGGTGGTGTACATGTCCTGCACGACGAGGAAGTCGAGCCGGTCCAGGACATCGCGGGCGAAGTCCTGGTTGATCCACGAATGGGCGGTGTTGGTACAGACGACCCACAAGCCCTTGATCTGGCCCTTGAGGATGCCATCCAGGATCTCGTGATAGGTCCAACTCGGCTGCTGGGTGACCTTGTCTTCGTCGATCTTGAGGATCGAGGCCACATGGGCCCGGTCCTCGGGCTTGGTGAAGTCGCGACCGCCGAGCAAGTTACTCGTGTTACTGAACACCCGCGACCCCATCGCGTTGCACTGGCCGGTGATCGAGTTGGCCCCGGTGCCGGGCCGGCCCATGTTGCCGGTCATGAGGGCCAGGTTGATGATCGCTTGAGCGGTCCGCACCCCTTGATGACTCTGGTTCACCCCCATCGTCCACCACAACGAGACCCGCTTGCCGTTGTGAATCCGCAGCACGAGGTCTTCAATCAGACTCGCGCTCAGACCTGTCTCGGTCGACACCACATCGAGCGTGAACGGCTCCACGAACTCGGCGAACGCCTCGAACCCACTGGTGTGAGCTTCAATATATTCTCGGTCGATCCAGCCGCGATGGATCAGTTCGCGGGCCACTCCATACAGCAGCGCCTGGTCCGACTTCGGGTAAGCGGGCAAGTGCAACGTGGCTGCCATCGCCGTCTCGGTCCGCCGAGGATCGATGACGATGATCTGCGGCTTGTGCGGGTTCCGCATCACCCGCTCCCACATGATCGGGTGGGCAATGCACAGATTGCTGCCGATCAACACGATCGTGTCCGACTCCTCGAAGTCCGCATACGTATACGGCGGGGCATCGAACCCGAACGACTGCTTATACGCCACAGCTGAGGTGGCCATGCACTGCCGGGTGTTGCCATCGCCATGCCGCATCCCCATGCCGAACTTGGCGAGCGTGCCGAGGAAAGCGAGTTCTTCGGTGGTCATTTGCCCGGTGCCGAGGAAGGCCACGCTCTCGGGCCCGTGCTGGGCTTGAATGGCCTTGAACCGGCTGGTGAAGGTGGCCAGTGCGACATCCCACTCTACCGGGACCAGTTTGCCATGCGGCTCGCGGAGCAGCGGCCTGGCCGCGCGATCGGGGGCCTGCAGGACGGTGAGTGCCTCCCACCCCTTGGGGCAGGCCATGCCGAGATTGACCGGGTATTCCGTGCGCGGAGTCAGACTCACCGCTTCGCCGCCCCGCATGTGAACGTTAAGCCCGCAGCCCGTCGAGCAGTACCCGCACACGATCGAGATGATCGCATCGGGGGCCACGCGTTCCGGCACCTGACCAAGGCCGAACGCGCCCGGTGTGAGCAACAACTCGCGGGTGAGGGGACCGGTGGTTTGATGGAGGAGCGACATGGGAGGGCCGTCGTAGCAAAACTAGTAAAACATAATCCCAGGTGTTGACCAATAGACACCGCAGAAATCATAAGAAATAAGCAAAAAAAAAAACCCCACACCGCCCCGCC